>JALYUD010000010.1 GCA_030853905.1 Vulcanimicrobiota bacterium | reverse complement strand
AATGCCGCCCGGGACCTCGCTCTCAGAAACCGACCGTGCACTCAAGCAAGCCGAGTCCGTCATCGGCGGCAATCCGAACGTGCTGGCCTACGCGCGGTTGACCGGTCTCGATCCCTCCGGGTTTTTCCCGGCTCCCCCCAACGCCGGAAACATCCGCGCGACCCTGCTGGAACGCGACAAACGCAAGGAGGGCATCGATCAGATTCTCGACGACATTCGCGGCGGCGTCAGCGCAAAAGTGCCGATCCTCAAATTCACGATCACGCAGATCCTTCAAGATCTTCTCAACGATCTTTCTAATACGCCCGCGACGATCGAGATCAAGATCTTCGGTAGCGACCAGACACGCCTCGAGGCGATCGCGCGGCAGATCGACGGTCGGATCGTAAAGGTGCGAGGCGTCGTCGACGACTTCGACGGAATCACCTATTCGACGCCCAACACGCTCGTGAAGCTCGATCCGCTTGCCGGCAGCCGTGCCGGCTTCACGACGACCTCGCTCACGGCGGCCGTCGCGGCCGGTTTCGACGGGATCGTCGCGACGACGGTTCCGCGATTACCAGTTCCAGTGCCCGTTCGGGTTCGCTACGACGTCCCGTGGAACGATCTTTCGCTGCGAGATCTACAGACGCTTCCGATCGTCGCGCCCAACGGCACGACGTATAGTTTGAGTTCGCTTGCCGATGTAACACCTATCGGCGCGACGACGGAGCGCAACGAAGAGAACCTTCAGCAAATGATTCGCGTCACGGCGAACGTCAGCGGACGCGACTTGGGCGGCACGATCGCGGATATCAAGTCCGCGCTGCGGGGTTTGGCGTTGCCGCCGGGATACCGGCTGGTCTACGGAGGCCGGTACGCGCTGCAGCAGCAATCGTTCTCGGAATTCGGAATGGCGATTGGCGTTGCGATCCTGCTGGTCTTTATCACGATGGTCTTCGAATTTCGTGGCTACCGCATTCCTCTGGTCGTGATCTCCTCGGTGCCTCTCGCGCTTTTCGGAGTCGTCGTCGCGCTGCGCGTGACGAGTATTCCGCTGAACGTCTCGTCGTTCATGGGGCTGATCCTTCTCGTCGGCGGCGTCGTGAAGAACGGCATCCTGCTCTTCGACGAGGTCGACAAATTGATCGCGCAGGGCAATACGGCCGAGGCGGCGATGATCGAGGCGGGGCGCTTGCGCATGCGCCCGATCATCATGACGACCTTGACGTCGTTACTCGGCGTCGTTCCGCTGGCGCTCGGGCTCGGAGCGGGCAGCGAGATGCAGAAGCCGCTCGCCGTGGCGACGATCGGAGGGCTTGTCTTTTCAACGTTCTTCACGCTCTTGTTGATGCCGGCGTTCTATATCTCGTTCCGCAAGCCGCCGCAACGTCCCACGTCTAGAGAAGAGACGATCGCATTCCCGGCGTCCGCCGAACCCGCACTGCGCTGATGGTACGTCGACGCAACACATCTGCGCTTGCGAGCGGCCTGTTCGCTTTCGCCATGGCGTCCGCGGCTCGCATGGCGTCGGCACAGACTGCGCCGATGCCGGCGGCGACGACTCAACCGGTGCCTGTGAGCCTGCCCTCGGGCGCGCCGACGACCCCGCCTGCGCTGCAGCCGACGACGATTCCCGGACCACAAGGCTCGCAAGGCCTGGTCGTTCCGCCGCTAGGCGCATCGAATCTCGGTCCGACGTCCGGCGCGACCCCCTTGCCGGCGCTCGCCGGAACGCTAGCGCTCTCGGACGTCTTACGGGAAACCGACCTGCGAAACCCCGACATCCTCGCTGCCAACGCCGCGATTGTCGCAGCACAAGCCCGCGTGCAACAAGCAACGAACGCTCCACTGCAATCGCTCCTGCAGCCGAGCATCGCGCAGGACGTGCCGGGCGGAGTTCGGCAGGTTCAGTTGCTGACCGTCGGCCTGCAACAGCAAATCGTCCCCGGGCTGGCGGCGACCAAGCGCGTTGCACGCTTCGATGTGGCGCTCGCTCGCGCAGCGGCGGCTGGGGTTCGACGCGACGTGCGACAACGCGTCGTCGATGCATACTACGCCTTGGCAGCGGCCCAAAGCCGCACGACCGCCGCGCAACAGAATGTTACGAGTGCAAACGATTTGGTGGCAGCCGCTCGCTTGCGCCAACGTGCCGGTGCGATCGGGGGCTTCGAAGTGCTGCGCGCGACGGTCGATGCACGTCGTGCGCAAACCGAAGTGTTGCAGGCTCGCGGCGCGTTGCGCCAAGCCGCGATCGCCCTCGGTGCCGACGTCGGACGGATCGTAGATCAGGCGGCAAGGCTCTCGCTCGCGCCATCGGTAACGGCGCCGCTTTTAGCCCAAGCCGCAGCGGTCGAAAGCGTCCTGCGGCGCGACCCGACTTCGCGGCAGCTTCGCGCGACGCTGGCCCGCTCGAGCGCTCAGCTCACCGCGGCGCGAGCGCAGCGGTTGCCGACGCTTTCGCTTGCCGGCGGCTACACGCTCGAACGAGCCCCACATTTGGGCGGCCTCACGTCGCAGGGGCCGACTGCTTCGATCGGCTTGACAATCCCGATTCTCGACTACGGTACGATTCGGGGCGCCGAAAGAGAGGCGCGCGCAAATGCAGCCACCACGAGGCTCCAAATAACGGGCCGCGAGCTGCAGCTTCGCGCGGCGATCGCAAGTGCGGCGGCGGACATCGAATCGACTCACGCCCGGCTCAGCTTTTCGGAAGAATCACTGCGCCAAGCACAGGAGGGCCTACGCATTGCGCAGATCGGCTTCCGCCAAGGAGCGCTACGCACGCTCGATGTCATTTCGGCGCGCACCGCGGCCGTCACCGCGCGCGCCGACCGCGATCAGGCACGCGCCGAATACGCCGACAGCATCGCAAAACTGCAGATTCTGCTCGGAGATCCCATCGCGCCGTGATACGAACGTTTTCCATCGTGTCGCTCGCAGCGGCGTCGTTGCTCGCCGGCTGCGGATCCAAGGGTGCGTCGGGCGCGCACGCGCAGGCATTTTCCTCCCCCGGAACCGTCAGGCGGTCCGGCGTCGCGGTGCGATTCGCGCCCGTCGTGCGGCGAACGTTGAGCGGAACGGTCGTGGCTAGCGGTGAGGTCATCTCTGGTCCCGACGCCGAGGCCAATCTTGCCTTTCCGACCGCGGGTCAAATCTCGGCGGTCGCGGTCGCCGTCGGTGATCACGTCGCGCAGGGCGAGGTCCTTGCTCGGCTCGACGGCCGCATCGCGCAGCGCGATACCCAACAGGCGATTGCCGATGTCAACGCTGCGCAAGCACAGCTTGCGAAAGCCAAGGCCGGAGCGCGGCCACAAGAGCTCGCGCAAAACCGGGCACTCGTCGGCGGCGCGACCGCGAAGGTCCAAACGGCGCAGGCCGAATTGCGGCGGCAGCAGTCGCTCGCAACCGTCGGGATCGCCTCGCGCCGCGATGTCGAGCTGGCGCGCGCGATCTACGGCGACGCGCTCGCCGATCTACGGGACAAGCAGCAGGCAGGTTCGTTGCTCGCCGCCGGCCCGCGGCCGCAAGACGTCGAAGTCTCCCAGGCGCAACTCGAACAAGCCCTCACGGCGCAGGCAACGGCGCAGACACGCGCCTCACTTCTCAGCCTGACCGCGCCCTTTAGCGGCGTGGTCACCGCACGCTTTAAAAACCCCGGCGAGGTCGTCGATTCGACGACCAACATCCTGACGATCGTCAACTCCGCCAAATCCCTCGTCGACGTGCGGCTCAGCGAAGATCAAGCGGCACTCGTCAGTCCGGGCGACGCGGCCCGCATCGCCATCAATGGCGCAGCGGCGAGCATCGCGGGGCGCGTCGACACGGTCAATGCCGCGCTCGATCCGGCGACCCGCACGCTCGAGGCACGTATCGCCCCCATCGCCGGGTCGGAACTTCGGCCTGGCGCGACGGCATCGGCGACGATCACGGTACGGACCGTGCAGGACGCCTACGTCGTGCCGGCGTCTGCTCTCGTAAAAGATCCCGACACGGGAAAACCGCTGGTATTTACATCGCTAGGAGGCGGCACCTACCGACGCATCCCCGTTCGCATCGTTTTACAATCCGGCGCTTTCGCGGCCGTGCAATCATCGCGGCTGCCCGGCGTTTCGAGAGTCGTGACCAGCGGCGCCTACGAGCTGCTGCCGTTCGCCGTCGGGGGTGACTCGAGTTGATGACGTTGATCCGTGGTAGTCGCGCTTAGGCCCACAGCAATCACGACAATGCAAGGACGTCGAGCCCTACGGCAAACGCGACCCCAAGGATCTTCAGCTCGATTGAAGCCGTGACGCCGGGCGCAGCGTGAAGCGCGACGAAGCCGGAGGGAGGATTGCCAGCTCTGCGATGCTCGTGACGACCAGCGCCCGTGAACGGGCTCGGCGTGTGGCGACGGCTCTACGAAAAGACGTTCGTTTCGTCATGGCCTCACCGCGCGTCGCGTGGTGCGAGCATCCGCGTCGAATTTAGGATAAACGTCAACTCCGACGCGACGTGAATGAACGCCGCGAAGAGCGGGTTCAACAGCCCGAATGCGGCGAGCAGAATCCCCACACTGTCGACGAGAATCGTTCCGGCAAAGTTCTGCATCACGATGCCCTTGGTGCGTCGCGCGATGCGTACCGTCTGGACGAACCGCGAGAGATCGTTCCCGAGCAACACGACGTCGGCGCTTTCACGCGCCACGTCGGTACCGGAACCCATCGCGACGCCAACCGTCGCACGCGTGAGCGCAGGCGCGTCGTTCACACCATCCCCGACCATCGCGACGATGCTGCCAGCGTCAACGAGCTCGCCAACGTACGCACTTTTCTGCTCCGGTAACAGTTCCGCGAGGACCTCGTCAACGTGGAGCTCACGTCCGACCGCGGTCGCGACGCGCTCCGTGTCGCCGGTCAGAAGAACCGTCCGGATCGACATGGCTTTCAGAGCGGCAACCGCTGCGGCCGCCTCGGGGCGCAGCGCATCGGCGACATCGATCGTACCGAGGTACTTGCCTCCGTACGCGACGTGCACTTCCGTTGCGGCCGCGTCGGAGGAGTTGGTTGTCGCCTCCAGCCCCTCTTCGGCGAGAAGTGCGGCGTTGCCGACGAGGATGGTCTGGGCGTCGAAGAGCGCACGGATGCCGCGGCCAGGCATATAGGCGAATGTCTCGGGCTCAGCGATCATGATATCCTGGGATTGCGCATACGCTACAATCGCGGTTCCGAGCGGATGCTCCGAGCGTCGCTCGGCGATCGCTGCCACGCCGAGCAGCAACTCTGACGCCACGGCTGCCGCCGGAACCACGGAGCGAACCACCGGTGCCCCGTACGTGACGGTTCCGGTCTTATCGAAGATGACCGTATCGACGGCGGCGAGCGCTTCGAGGTAGCGGCCGCCCTTCACGATCGCGCCGGCGCGAGCTGCGCGACCAACTGCGCCGAGCACTGCGAGCGGAGTTCCCGCGGCGATCCCGCAAGCGCCGGCGACGATGATGACCGAGATCGTCGCCACGATATTCCGCGTGAGCAGATACGTGAGCACGGCAGCGCCGAGCGCGAAATACACGAGATACCCCGAGAGCCGATCGGCAAGCCGTTCGATCGGGGCACGAGACCGCTCGGCCGATTCGACGGCGTCGATGATTCGACCGAAACTGGTATCCGGCCCCAGGCGCTCGGCGCGGATCTCGAGCGCGCCGCGTTGGTTCACAGTGCCGGCATATGCAGCTGCGCCCGCGACTTTTTCTGCGGGCATCGACTCGCCGGTTATACGAGCTTCGTCAACGAACGAGTGCCCGGCAATTACCACACCATCAACCGGCACGAGCGCACCCGGATTTACCAGCACCGCGTCGCCGATCGTGAGTTCGTCGGCCGATACTTCTTGGATCGCCCCGTCCCGACGCACCAACGCCGTTCGGGGCAGGTAGCGGAGCAGGTCGCCGATGGCCTCACGGCCGCGTGAGACGGTGAGATGTTCGAGGATTTCGGCGGCAAGAACGAATACCGTGATGATCAGAGCCGTGAAAGCTTGCCCGATAGACAGCGCCGCCACGAGCGCGATCGTCATCGAGAGCTCCATCGTCATCCGGCGCTCGAGGACGTTTTCGAACGCTTCTTTGAAAATTGGATAGCCGCCGATCAGCGTTGCGGCGATCCCGATGACGCTGAGGTGCGCAAGCGGCTCCCCGAGATGGAACCACACCGCGGCCGCAGCGGCGGCGACGAAGAAGACACGAACAACCTCGAGCCGGTCGATTTCGCCGTGGTGCTCGGTTTCGTGATGCCCGTTTTCGGCGTTGGCTGCGAGGATCGTTTGGGCGTCGCGCTCGACCTCGTCGATCACTTCAGATAAGCCCGTACGACGTCGACCAGCTCACCTGCGGCTGCACTGCGGTCCCGCAGCGACGGCCCATTGAGAACATGGGAAACGAGATGCTGCTCGAGCACTTCCCCCATGAGGCCATTCATGGCGCCACGAGCGCCGGCGATCAACTGGAGCGTCTTGCTACATTCCTCCTCGGCCTCCAGGGCGCGTTCGATGGCTTCGCATTGCCCTTTGATGCGGCGGACCCGAGCGAGCAGCTTCGTTTTATCGCGAATCGTATGAGCCATGCCGTTACGTTCGGTAAGGCATACTATAGACCCCTAGGGTATCGCTCTCTCCGCGGCGGCGCGAACGGCCGTTTTACGGAACTCGCGTCGATTCTCTAATATTATGCCATGTTGGAATCACGATGCGTGAAAAAGATCGCGAACATATACGCCGCCATTTTCCAGCCGTAATACTTGCGATAGACGTCCAGAAGCGGCAGAACGATGAGGTCGGCGTACAGGAACGACAGCACGCCGCCGAACGAGATTCCGGTCCCCCCGAGGATCGCGGCCATCGGAACGTTTCCGATCGAGCACACGAACGTCAGGATCGCGATGACCGCGCCCGCGACGTGTTCGGGCTTAGCCTGACCGCGCCAATCGCGGTTTTGCCCGCTCGTACTGCGGCGGCCACGCGGCGTCAGCGCTGAGCGCGAGCGCCGCGTGCAGCGGCCAATAGGGGTCGCGCAGCATTTCGCGCGCGAGCAGAACCAGATCGGCTTCTCCGCTACGGATGATCGCGTCGGCCTGATGTGGATCGGTTATCAGGCCGACCGCGCCGGTCGCGATGCCGGCTTCGGTGCGAATCCGCGCCGCAAACGGCACTTGATAGCCGGGCCCGACCGTGATGCGTTGCTGCGGCGCCAAGCCGCCCGATGACGCGTCGATCAGATCGACGCCGAGCCGTTCCAGATCGCGGGCGAGCCGAACCGATTCATCGAGCGTCCAACCTCCGTCGACCCAATCCGACGCCGAGATCCGCACGAAAAGCGGAACGCGCGCGGGAATCACGTCGCGGATCGCGCGCACGACGTCGCGTGCAATCCGTGTCCGGTTTTGGAATGAACCACCATACGCGTCGCTGCGCGCATTCGAGAGCGGCGAAAAGAATTCGTGCAGCAGATAACCATGCGCTGCGTGCACTTCGATGACGCGAAAGCCGGCTTCGAGGGCGCGCCGCGCCGCAGCTGCGAAGTCGTCGACGATCGTCGCGATCTCAGCGAGTCTGAGCGCTCGCGGTATCGGATACT
>JALYUD010000153.1 GCA_030853905.1 Vulcanimicrobiota bacterium | reverse complement strand
ATGGCGCCAGGTAACAAATCTGGGCTCGCTTGCTATAGGGCTTCGACGGTTTCGCGGCGTTTCTCGGGGTGTTGGGCGTCGTAGGCGGCGCGTTTTGATTTGGCGGCTGCGTCGGTGATTGGTTGGGGCGTTTGGGCGGGGGTTGGGGCGAGGGCTTCCCGTCCTTTTTGGACGGAGCCGAGCGCAGTCGCGAGGCGCGCTTCCAGTTCGGCGAGGACCGTCGCGGCGTAGGCGTCGGCGCCTGCCCGCACTTTGCGGGCTTTCTCTTCGGCCTCGCGCAGCACGACATCGGCGGTCGTGCGGGCGACCCGAACGACGTCCTGCCCTTCGACGAGTTCGTTCTTTTGCGCGACGGCCTCGGTCACGATCGCTTGCGCGCGCTCTTGTGCGTCGCGAATGACGCGATCTTTGTTGGTCGCGATCAACTTGGCGCGGCTGACTTCCTCGGGCAACGTCGAGCGCATCTTTTCGACGTACTCGAGCAGGCGCTCTTCGCTGAGAATGCGGTGGCCGAGCGGCACCCACGTTCCTTCGCGGACGTACGCTTCAAGCTTATCGATGACGCGGTAGATCGACAAATCGAATCCTCCCTATTAGCGTGATGCTGCCTGCGCAGATTCTGCTTGTTTTCGCATATAGTCGAGGACGATGCCCGGCACGTAGCGCGAGATGTCGCCACCCTCGAGAAACACTTCTTTGATCAGGCTCGAACTGACGAAGGAGTAGCTGGAATCGGACATGAGAAACATCGTGTCGACGCCGGCGAGCGAGCGGTTCATGTGCGCGAAAGCCATCTCGCTTTCAAAATCCGAGACGACCCGCAAGCCTTTGACAATCACGTCGGCATCGACCGATTTGACGTAGTCGGCAAGAAGTCCCCGAAAGCCTTCGACGCGCACGTTCCGATACGTCGCCGTGCAGCGCCGCAGCATCTCGGCGCGCTCCTCAACGGCGAAGTGGGGATCGCGTTTCTGCGGATTGACGACGATCGCAACGGTTACGGTCGTGAACACAGCCGCGGCGCGTGCAACGACGTCGAGATGGCCGTTGGTCGGCGGGTCGAAAGACCCAGGATAAACCGCGTGCCCATGCGTCGACACCTACTGTACGGCTCGGAGGAACTGCAAGATCACCTCGCCGTAACGTGCGTCGCGGACGGTTTCGAAGCCTGGCGTCGCGAACGGTGCGCCGCCGTCGCGATGTTCGTACACGATGACCGTCGCGGCGTCGACCGCGCCGCGCGAACGCAACGTCGACAAGGTCAGATGCGGCGGCGGCAGGGCATACGGCGGGTCCGCATAGACGATGTCGAAGCGGCCGCTCAGGCGCTGCGCGGCCTTCTCGACCGGCGCGCACACGATCGAGGCGCGTCGCCCGACGCCCAGAGCGGCGGCCGTGCTCCGCAAGTTTTGGACGGTCGGTGCGTGCAATTCGACGAAGGTCGCGTGCGCTGCGCCGCGCGAGAGCGCTTCAAATCCGATCGCTCCCGTGCCGGCGTAGAGATCGAGCATGCGCGCGCCTTCGATCCGCGCGGCGAGGATCGAGAAGAGCGCTTCGCGCACCCGTCCCGGTGTCGGCCGGACGGAACTCCGCTCGGGCGATGGAATGACGCGCGAACGCAATTCTCCGCCGCTCAAACGCACGCCGCGGGTTCCGATCATGCCGGCGCGTTCGCAGCGACCGACGTTCGACCCTCAAGGAGTCGCGGCAACTCGCCCAGTGCCCCGATCGTGTACTGCGGCTGCGCGATGTCCGCTGGGTAGGTGCGGCGTTCCCAGTCGTACCACACGGCGGTCATCCCGAGATCGCGCGCCGGTGCGCAATCGATCTCGGGATCGTCGCCGACGTACCAGATGCGTGCGAACGGCAGAGCGAAATGTTTGGTCAGCGCTTCAAATGCCTCGCGCGACGGTTTGCGCGCGCCGATGCGCTCGCTGACGAAGACCGGGCCGCCAAAACCGATCAGCCGCGCTTTTTCTTCTTGGAGCGGACTCCAGCCGTTGGTAAGAACGGCATAGGGAATCGCCATCGCGTCAAGTGCGGCAAGCGTTTCCTGCAGCCCTGGAACGGGTTTGATGAATTCTGCGGTCCGCGCCAGCACGTTCTCCCGAAACTTCTGTGCTTCATCGATGATGTACGCGCCGCCGCCGGGAGCGAAGCGCTCGAAGAATCCGGCAATCGCACCCTCAGGGGTCTGTTCTCCCATGCGATACGCGTGAAGCACGCCGTCCATCGCCGCCTCGGCGCTCGGGATATCGTAGGTGATGCCGCGCTCGCGCGTATACCCGGCAAGCATCTCGAGCGCGACCGTCTTCTCCAAACGGTGATCGAGACCGAGTGTATGATCCAGGTCGAAACCGAGCGCAACGTCCATGCGCGCCGCTTCGACAGGGGCCCTGCGTTCAACTAGTGACGAAGGTCGCGCGCGTTTCGGCGTCCCGGCCGAGTAGTGCGCGCAGGGCGCGGTGCTCGGGACGGGCGAGTTCGGGATCGGCGCCGACGAGCGCATCGGCTGCCGCTTTGGCTCGCATGTACAGCGCGAAATCGGACAGGACGCTGCCCAGTAGGCCGCCGGAACCGCCCGCTTGCGCGGTGCCCGAGAACTCGCCCTCGCCGCGCAGACGCAAGTCTTCTTCGGCGATCACAAAGCCGTCGGTCGAACGGCCCAGAATCTCGAGTCGTTCGACGGCCATGCGTTCATCGGGCGCGATCAGCACGCAGTAGGAGCGTGCGACACCTCGGCCGACGCGCCCACGCAGTTGGTGGAGCTGCGCCAGACCGTAGCGGTCCGCATCGAGGATGACCATCACCGATGCATTCGGCACGTCGACCCCGACCTCGACGACCGTCGTCGCCAGCAACACGTCGGCTTCCCGCTGAGCGAAGCGCTCCATGACGGCGTCCTTCTGCCGCGATGGAAGACGACCGTGCAACAGTTCGACGCGCAGATCGGGGAAGACGTCGCGGCGTAACGTTTCCAGTTCGGCGAGAGCGCTGGTCAAAGCCGATTCCGACTCGTCGATCGCCGGCACGACCACGTAGGCCTGTCGACCGGCTTCAACGTTCTTGCGGACGAAGGCGTACGCGGCGCCTTTGCGGCTCGCCCTCAGCACGAACGTTTCGATCGGCGTGCGTCCGGGCGGCAATTCATCGAGAATCGACAGATCCAAGTCGGCGAATTTGGTTTGCGCTAACGTGCGTGGAATCGGCGTCGCGGTCATGTGCAAGGTATGCGGCGCGCGGCTCTTGGCGCGAAGTTTGGCGCGTTGCGCGACGCCGAAGCGATGTTGTTCGTCGATGACCGCCAGGCCCAGGTTGCGAAACGCGACGTCATCGACGATCAGCGCGTGCGTTCCGACGACGAGATCGCACTCGCCGCTTTCCAAGCGTCCCAAGGTCGCGGCGCGTTCGCGCGCTGCCATACCGCCGAACAAGGCGTCGACCCGAATGCCTAGCGGCAACAGCAGCGGCGCGAGTTTGCGCGCGTGTTGCGCCGCCAGGATTTCGGTCGGAGCCATGAGCGCGCTCTGCACGCCGCCGGCGGCCGCAAGGGCGATTGCCGCCGCCGCCACGACGGTTTTTCCGCTGCCGACATCACCTTGCAAGAGGCGATTCATCGGGGCCGAACCGGCCATGTCGTTCCACAACTCGCCGATCACGCGCCGCTGCGCGGCGGTCAGCGCGAACGGCTGCGCCGCTTCGAAGCGTTCGAGCAGGGTCGCGGGTGCGGCGAGCGGCTGCGCTCCACCCTCGGAGCGGCGCTGCGCGCGCTTGCGCGCGGCCGCAAGCGCGATCCCGAAGAATTCCTCGAAGATAACGCGCTCGCGGGCCGTCGCGGCCGCCTCGAGCGTCGGCGGGTTATGTACGGTTCGCCAGGCCGCGCGCAGCGAACCGAAGCCGAGCGGCTGCGTGACCGTCTCCGGAAGGACGTCGTCGACGAGTTCGGCGAGCGCGTCGGCATTGCGCTCGATCACCGTCGCGATCGTTCGCGACGGAACGTCTTTGGTGGCACGATAGACCGGAACGATCGCACCGCGATAGGGTTCGCCTTCGGGCAGCACGGCGTGATGCAGCACGTTCAACTCAACCGCGGGGCCCCGGCGCGAGCGCTTGACAGAAGCGCGCCCGTGCACGAAGAGCCGTTCGCCGGGAACCAATTTTCCTGCTAAGCCTCGGCGCCCAAACCACGTCGCTTTGATGCGACCGCCGGCATCTTCGAGTTCGGCCGAAAGCACGGAAATGCGGCCGCGAAATTCCGAGAGGCGCACGATCCGCCCGACCGCGATCACTTCGTTCGAATCGGCTTCGAGCGACGCGTTCGCCTGCCCCAGCACCGTGCGCACGATTGCGGCGAGCGGCTGCGGTTCACGCCAATCCTTATAATCCCGCGGATAGGTTGCCGCAAGGGCGCGAGGCGTCTCGATGCCGACGGCTCGTAGGCGCCGGGCTAGTTCAGGGCCGACGCCGCGCAGAGCGAGCAGCGAAGAAGCCGGCGACGACGCCGCGTTCAGCGTACCGGCCCGAGCAATTCCGCCGGGACATCATCGCGCGCGCGCGCCACGGCGCCGGATGGGCGTCCTTCGATCGCGATGGCAAGCAGCGCCAGATCGTCGTGCAAGACACCGCCGCCCATCGCCCGCACCGCTGCAATCAAAGCGTCGGCGCAGGCTTGCGGCTCGAGCGGTGCGGTTCGCAACAGGACGGCAGCCCCCTCGACTTCGAGAAGCTCGCCCCCCTTCGTGCGCGCTTCGGTCAGGCCATCGGTGGCCAGCACGATCGTGTCGCCGCCTTCGAGCTCGAGGGTCGCGCTATGATAGACGAACGATGGATCGAGCCCGATGATCGGTCCGGTCACCTCGAGCTGTTCGACGACCGAGCCGTGCCGCCGCCACGCGCCGGCATGTCCGGCGCTCGCGTAGGTCAAGATGCCCTGTTCACTGTCCAGCACACCGACGAAGGCGACGACGAAGAGATTGGGATCCTTGATCGTGTCCAAAAAGATGCGGTTGAACGCGTCCAAGATGGCGGCTGGATCGCGCCTGTCCAGTGCCAGCGTCCGGATCGAATACTTGACGAAGGCCGTATTGACGGCCGCCGCCACGCCCTTGCCGCTGACGTCGGCCAGGACGACGAGCCCGTGCGTGGCGTCGAGTCGGCGCACGTCGAAAAGGTCGCCGCCGACGGCCGCGTCGAGATCGGCTGAAGTGTAGGCGGTCCCGATGCGCGCGCCGGGCAGCGCGTCGAGGTCGGAGCGGAAAGCCGTCCCGAGCGTATCGACAATGGAGCGCTCACGGCGGAGCACCGCGAGCATCTTCGTTCGGGCGGTCAAAAAAATGAAGGTGATCAGCCCGAACACGAGCACCGACGCGAGGCCTCCGATCAGCGCCTGGTCGATGCGGCGCCGCAGCTCCAGCTGCACTCCCTCCAGGCGCTGCTGCAGCAGACCATTGACCCGCGACGTGTCGCCGGCGAGTTCATCGGTGATCACCTTGCCGAGCGTCTGACGCATCATGGCGCCCGGACCATGAGGATTCTTGCGGAGCGGAGCGGCGACGTTTTTTTCCCAGGTATCGTGCAGACTGCGTAACTCTGCGATCGACGAGTGCATCTGCGCGATCCCGAGGTCGGCCGTGGTCTGCCCGAAGGCGTCGAGCGTTTGCTTGAAACGACGATGTCCGGTCGGCTCGTCTTCGAGAAAGAACGATTCTCCGGAGGCGACGTAACCGCGCACCCCGGCTTCCTGCTCGAGCTGAATCAGCACGACGTCGTCGAGCTGCTGCTGGGCCGCGACCAGCGCGCGTTCGGCGCGGGCAGCCGAATCCAGACCGCTATAGATGCGTAACGAGATGAGGACCGATACGACGACGATCGCAAGTATCAGCACGCCGAGCAAAGCTGCTCGGGGTACACGGTCGCGCGGCAGTATGGTTCGTGCTGTGTCGGACATACGAGGGGGGAGGGAACGAGGCGACGCCCAGATTCGAACTGGGGAATAGAGCTTTTGCAGAGCTCCGCCTTACCACTTGGCTACGTCGCCTTCTTTTCTTGGGAGAC
>JALYUD010000146.1 GCA_030853905.1 Vulcanimicrobiota bacterium | reverse complement strand
ATCCAAGTGCTCTGCGAACAGACACGCGGACGAGCCGCCGCCCGGCTGCACGGCAACGATCGTACGGCCCTCGCGCGGTCCGCCGGCGATGTCGAGCAGCTCGCGCAGCGGCGTACCGAGCGGAACCTCGTAATTGCCCGACCGGCGCACGTGTCCGCTGACCGATACGATCTTATAGCCCGGCGACTTGGGCGGCCCGACGGAGGCAAACCAGGCTGCGCCGTTACGCAAGATGTGCGGCAAGGTCGCCAACGTCTCGACGTTGTTGACGACGGTCGGTTCGCCGTAAAGCCCTTTAACCGCCGGAAAAGGGGGTTTGAGCCGCGGTTCGCCGCGCTTGCCTTCAAGTGAATTGAGCAGCGCGGTCTCTTCACCGCAGATGTAGGCCCCGGCGCCGCGATGCACGGTCACTTCGATCCCGTAATCGGTTCCGAACAGGTTCTGCCCGACGAACCCGGCGGCGCGCGCCTGCTCGAGCGCCTCCATGAATACGCGATAGCCCTGCAAAAGTTCGCCGCGGATGTAGATGAACGCGCGACGCGAGCCGATCGCATACGCGCCGATCAACATTCCTTCCAGCAGTTGGTGCGGCGTCTCCAGCAGCAGCATGTGGTCTTTGAACGTGCCCGGTTCGGCTTCATCGCAATTGCAGACCATGTAACGCGGCCGTCCATTCTTGGGCAGGAACGACCACTTGCGGCCCGTCGGAAAACCAGCCCCGCCGCGCCCGCGCAAGCCGCTGTCGCTCGTCATCTGCGCGATCGCGTCGGGCGTCAATTCGGCGACGGCGCGGCGCCACTGTTCGTAGCCGCCGCGCGCGCGGTAGACGTCGATATCGCGCAGGTTCGCTTCGCCGATCCCCTCGGTCAGCACGTTGACGACCGGCATCAGGAGGCGCCTTTGGGCGCCGGCCCACCTCGCGGCGTGGCTGCGACGACGCCGTCAGGCGTGACGGCGAAGCCGTCCGCGACTCGCGCGGCGCCGTCGGAAACCAGACGTTCTTTCGTCGGCCGGCTCTCGACCGGCCGCGGATCGCGCTCCAGTCGTTCGATCATCTCGACGCCACTGCGATCGCCCAGCCCTCCAGGATCGTTCGGGCTCGGGACGCCGCGAGCGCCGGGGGATTTCGCCCCTTCCTGCGAGACGTGCCAGTCGGGTCCCGGCACGGCGGACTGCGGCAGCGGTGCGATCTTGCACGTCCCGTCGCGCATCGACTGCAACAGTGCGTCGACCTTTTCGGTCGTCAAGTCGTATACGAATTCCAAGTTGACCTGCATGCACGGCGCGCGATCGCACGCCGCCAAACATTCGGCTTCTTCGTAGGAGAACAGGCCATCTTGTGTCGTCTCGAGATGGCCGATCTCCAAACGTTTGCGGAAATGCGCCATGATTTCATCTGCGCCGTTGATGATGCACGAAAGGTTGCGGCACGGCTGAAGCATGTAGCGCCCGACGGGGCGGCGGTGAAAAAGCGTGTAGAACGAAGCCGTCGATTCGACGACCGAAACGGGCTCATCAAGCCACCGGGCGGTCTGCGCGATCGCTTCGGGGGATACCCATCCCTCGACGTTCTGAAAGGCATGGAGAATCGGCAACAGCGCGCTACGCGGCTGACCCGCCGGATACGACGCAATCAAGCGTCGCGCTTCAGGCTCGACTTCGCGCGCAACCGCGACGAAATCGTGCGCGACCGGCGCCGAACCAGCCGCCACATCAGTCATCGACGCGAACGACACGATCGCCGGCGATCAGCGCAATACCGTTCACCGGTCGACTTCGCCGAAGACCGGATCGAGCGAACCGATCATGACGACGACGTCGGCGATCAAATTGCCGGGAGCCATCGCTTTGAGCGTCTGCAAATTGTACATCGACGGCGGCCGAGTACGCACGCGATACGGACGGTTATCGCCGTTGGAAACCAGGTAGTAGCCGAGCTCGCCGCGCGGCGACTCGATCGCCTGATAGATGTCGCCCGGCGGCACGCGGAACGACTCACTGACGATCTTGAAGTGATGGATCAGCGCTTCCATCGAAAGGACGATCGTCTCTTTGGGAGGCTGCGCGATCTTGGGATTAGCGACCATGATCGGGCCCGGAACGTCGAGTTCGCGGCGCGCTTGGGCAACGATGCGCATCGCTTCGTCCATTTCGTCGAGGCGCACGAGGAAGCGCGCGTAAGCGTCGCCTTCGCTGCGCGTCGGCACGTCGAAATCGTACCGCTCGTAGCCGCTGTACGGGAAGGCCTTGCGCACGTCGTAGGAAATCCCGCTGGCGCGTAGAGCCGGGCCGGTCAAGCCCCAGGCGATTGCGTCTTCGGCGCTGACCACGCCGACGTCGATCATGCGGTCGCGCAAAATTGGATTGTTCTGTAAGATCGTGCGCAGCTCGCGCATGCGCTGCGGATACTTTTCGATCAGCGCGTCGAGTTTCGTCATAAATCCGGCCGGCAGATCGCCGTTGACGCCGCCGATGCGCAGATAGTTCGAGTGCATGCGCGCGCCGCCCGACTCCTCGATCAGATCGAGGATGTCTTCACGCACGTCAAAGGCGTAGAAGAACGTCGAGATCGCGCCGAGATCGATGCCGCCCGTGCCGAGCCACACGCAATGCGAGGCGACGCGCGAAAGTTCGCACATCAGCACGCGAATCGCTTGGGCGCGCGGGGGAATCGTGTCGCCCACGCCGAGCAGTGCTTCGACGGCGAGCGTGTAGCAAAGCGCATTGCCGGGCGGGTTGAGGTAGTCCATCCGCTCGATGACCGTCGACGCCTGCGTCCAAAAAAGGTTTTCGGCGGTCTTCTCGATCCCCGTATGAAGGTAGCCGATCTCCATCTCCGCGCGCTCGACCGTCTCGCCGGCGACTTCGACCATCACTTGCAGCACGCCGTGCGTCGAGGGATGCTGCGGCCCCATCGACAACGTCATCGAATTGCCGCTGCGCTCGATCACATCGATCGAAAGCGGCGCGGGACTCGGTGCGCCGGAGCCTTGCGGCCGGGCCGTCGGCGTGCTCAGCGGTTGCCTCCGTCGCGCGGCTTGGGCTGGCTCTCACCATCCGCGCGTGAACCGTCGCTGCGCGCACGGGCGATCTGCTGCTGCAACGCCGCGGCGACTTTTCCTGACGGGGGCGTTCCCGCGGGCACGTTGCTCTTGGAGGCGAACGCGGGGCGCGGCGTCGCTTCACGCGCTGGTCCGCGCAACGGATAGTCTTTGCGCAGCGGATGACCTTCCCACTCCTGCGGCATCTGGATGCGTCGCAGATTGGGATGGCCGGCAAAGCGGATTCCGAACAAGTCGAACACTTCGCGCTCGGCCCAATCCGCGCATGGCCATAGGTCGACCGCCGACGGGACTTCCGGCGACTCAGCAGCGACGCCGACGAGGAGACGAACGCGGCGTGGACGACCGATCTGGGCGACGGTTGCGGTTCTACGCGGCAACGCCAGTAAATGGTAGACGACATCGAAGCGCGGATCGCGACCGGGATAATCGACGGCGCCGATATCGAGCAGCAGCGAACAGCCGTCGGCTTTGAGCCGCGCCAGTTCGGCAGGCAGCGCCTCCGGCGCCACGCGGATGATCTCGGCGTCGTCGAGCGGGGGGCGAACGGCTGGCGGATCGAGCGCGAAACCGGCGATCGAGGGCGATTGCGAACTCGGCATGATTACGCGCGCGCCAGGATCCCGCCGCGTCCGCCTTGGCGGATCTGCTGCTGAATCAGGTTGAGCGCGTAGAGCAGCCCATCGGGTGTGGGCGGGCAGCCCGGCACGTAGACGTCGACCGGCACGATCGTATCGACTCCCTGCACGATCGCATAGTTGTCGAAGACGCCGCCCGAACTCGCGCAGGCGCCCATCGAAATCACCCACTTGGGGTCGGCCATTTGATCGTAGAGACGCTTGATGATCGGCCCCATCTTCTGCGAAACCCGGCCCGAGACGATCATCAGGTCGGCTTGGCGCGGTGAGGCGCGAAAGACTTCCGAACCGAAGCGCGCGATGTCGTAGGTCGCATTGGTAACGCTCATCATCTCGATCGCGCAGCAAGCCAAACCCATCGTCAAGGGCCACACCGACGAACTCTGCGCCCAGCGCGCCACGTCATCCAGTTTGCCCAGCAAAAATTGCCCGGGCATCGCCTCGGACGGCATGCCTAACTCTTCCGCTTCGCTACGGCCGCGACTACCTCCACTGGAAGCCTCCCTTGCGCCACACGTAAGCGTAGCCGATCCCCAGCACGATTACGAAGACAATCATCTCAAGCAGACCGTAGACGCGCAGTGCCCGCATCTCGACGGCCCACGGATAAAAGGACGCTGCTTCGACGTCGAAGATCACGAACAGCATCGCCACGAGATAGAACCGGATCGGGAAACGGCCGCTCACGTCCGACGTCGGCTCGACGCCGCATTCATAGGCCTGCGCCTTGGTCGCGTTCGGACGGCGCTGCGCGAGCAGACCCGGCACGATGCAGAACGCTGCGGAAGCGATTGCGGCGACGGCGAGAAAGATGCCGACCGGGGCGTAGGGGTTCATCGCGTCCTGGAGTTTCACGCGGGGCGGGGCGGTCCTTCGGCGCGCCGAAGAGCGCGCCATCATGCAGGAAAGAACGACCGCTCGGCCGCTAGCGCGAGCAGCCTTCGTTGCCGCGCTCGGCCTCGGCGCGTTCACAACGCTGCTCGGCGCCAAGGGTTGCGATCCGAACTATATCGGCGTGCAAGATTACGGCTCGATCGCGGGTAACGTCGTCGACCAGAAGGGTGCTCCGATCAGCTCGGCAATCGTTTCGGTCGGCTCCCTGGCGACGATCCGCAGCGATGCCAAAGGCGCGTTCGTGTTGCCGAACGTCCCGGTCGGCGAACAGACCGTGCAAGCCGAATCTGCCGGATACGTGACCGGTTCGGTGACGGTGATCGTCACCAAAGACAAGAGCGTCTCAGCCGGCAACATCGCCCTGACGGCATCGACGACGACGCCGTAGAGGATAAGCTGGTCCGATCCTCGCGTTGCGGGAGAGGAGCGGCGCCGGCCTCGGGCGTAACGGTGCTCACGGTGGTGGAGTCCGCCGGCGCTTTATCGCGCGAACCGCTCTTGCGAGCCGATGACTCCTGCGTGATTACTTTTGCGCAGGAGATCGTTCGTTGCTAGATTTGCCGCCGACCGAAGTGCCCGCTATCCTCACCGTCGCGATCGGTGCCGCGCTCGGCGGTGTGCTGCGATTGCTGATCACCCAATTCGTGGTGGGACGTTACGGCGCGGGCTTCGCTTTCTACGCGACGCTGTTCATCAACGTCAGCGGCTCGTTCGCGATCGGCGCGATCGTCGAATTGGCGGCGACCCGTACCGGCATCGGTCCGTTATGGCGTTTGTTTTTGACGACCGGACTGCTCGGCGGTTACACAACGTTCTCGGCATTCTCGTATGAAGCGCTCACCTTGTTCTCCGGTGCATTGACGGTGACGGCGATTTCGTACGTCGCGGCCTCCCTCGTTCTGGGCATCGGCGGCTCGCTCGCCGGCATCGCAACCGCACGAACCCTGGCACACTGAAAGAAGGCTGACGTTGTCTCATCGCTCGACCGCAGCGGCGCTCATGTTCCTCCTGATCGGTGTCTTGCCGGCCGGCTCGCCGGCGGCGCCACCTGTGGCCGCGCCGCCGGGCGCAGGAAGCTCAGGGAACGCGACGAGCATTCCGGCCTTGCCGCCTGCGCCGGCCGCCGTTCCGCCGCTCTCGGAAACCGACCGGGCGTCGATCGAGCGCGCGCACATCAAGCACGTCGTTATCATCATTCAAGAGAATCGCAGCGTCGATAATCTCTTCAACGGTTTTCCCGGCGCCGACACGGTACAGTACGGCGCGAGCCGGGAGCACGGGATGGTGCGGCTGCGCCCGGTCGACCTCGATTATCCGCACGACGTTGACCATCAGCATCGTGCTTTCGTGCGCGAATACGACGGCGGACGGATGGACGGCTTCGATGAGGTCGCGACGTTCCCGCAGCGCGACCCCTCCATTCCTTACACGTACATCCCACGCCAGGAAGTCGAGCCGTATTGGCAGATGGCGCTCGATTGGACGTTCGCCGACCGCATGTTTCAGTCGAACACCGGCCCAAGTTTTCCGGCGCATCTCTATCTGATTGCCGGACAAGCCTTTAATGTCTCAAGCAATCCCAACCATCTCGAAACCAGCCACTTTGCCTGGGGCTGTGACTCGCCCGCGACTGCGAGCGTTTCGCTTCTCGCCGCGAACGGCGAAGAACTTCCGGGACCGTTCCCGTGCTTCAATTTCCAAACGCTTGCCGATGAACTCGACGCCGCGAACCTGCCGTGGCGTTATTATGCGCCCTCGATTCACAGTCTGGGCAACATCTGGTCCGCCTTCGATGCGATCCGGCACATCCGCTACGGTCCGGATTGGAACAACGTCATCTCGCCCGAAACGCGCGTGCTGGCCGACCCCGGCGCCGGTTTCTTACCGTCGGTTACCTGGGTCGTTCCGACGGCGAGCAACTCCGATCACCCCTTCCCGCGCCACTCGATCGGCCTCGACATGGGCGTCACGGGGCAGTACGGCCCGGAGTGGGTCGCTTCCGTCGTCAACGCGATCGGCGAAAGCAAGTTTTGGGACAGTACGGCGCGAGCCGGGAGCACGGGATGGTGCGGCTGCGCCCGGTCGACCTCGATTATCCGCACGACGTTGACCATCAGCATCGTGCTTTCGTG
>JALYUD010000126.1 GCA_030853905.1 Vulcanimicrobiota bacterium | reverse complement strand
GCCGCAGAGCCGGGTGTGCGCGCTGTCCGCGCAGCATCGCCCGCGCGCCATGCAGCGCGCCCTCGCCGCCAAAGCCGATGCCTACATTGCCAAAGACACCTCGCCGGCGATGCTGGTCGAGATCGTGCACTCGGTTGCCGGCGGCGAATTCTACGCCGATCCGCGGATCGCCGGCGCGATCCTGCGGCGGCGCTCGAGCCGCGGGGGCGATATGGGGGAGCTGTCGAGCCGCGAGTTCGAGATCGTCCGCCTGATCGCCGAAGGCCTCTCTAACCGCGAGATCGGCAAACGTTTGACCTTATCGGAGAAGACCGTCAAGAACCACGTCAGCCACATCCTTGCCAAGCTCAAGGTCAGCGCTCGTTCAGGTGTCGCCGTCTACGCCGTTCGCAACGGACTCGTAAGCTAGTGGAGATTAGTGGCGCACTCCGATGAGAGGGATCGCATGCGGACCTATCTGATCGAGCCGCAGACGGTGTTCGTACCGTTCTTGACGCGAATGCTCGACGATGCCGGGCTCGGCGTCGTTGCGACGCACGACGATGTCGACGGCAAGGACATCGTCTCGCACGACCCGGCGGCAGTCTTCGTCGACGTCGACTTTTTTAGCCGCGGTGCTCCTAATGCATTGTGCCGCATTCGCCAAGCCGCCCAGAACGCGGCAATCATCGCTTTCTCTGAAACGGACGACCCAACGTTCGAAGCTGCCTGCTACATCTCCGGCGCAACGCTCCTGCTCTCCAAGCGCAGCGGCGTCGAGTTGTTGCGGCGAAGTTTGCAAAGCGTTCTCGCGCCGCAAACGCCGCAAGCCGCGTCGGCCTAGGAGCCTGTCGGGCTCTGCCCGACTGGCGACGAAGGGCGGCTTGCGGCGAAGCCGCAAACGCGAGGATTCAACGTAGTTGAATCCACTAGGATTCGACTCCGTCGAATCCGTTGCGTTCGGCCTGCGGCCGATCCGCCCGCCATACGTCCGCCGCGGACGAGCAGGCGCCCGTCGGACAACGTCCGACGGCCTCCTAGGAGATTCGCTTCGCCGTCCGCCGTACGGTCGGCGGGGGCGGCGACTTGGCTGCCGGCTTGCCGGCGGCGGCGTATGCCGTCGATTTCGTGGGGAGCGGCTTAGCGGCCCGAGCGTGGCCCGGTGCCGCCCATAGCGTACGCGCCCGGACCGCATTGGACGTAAGTACGACGAGCATGAGCGCGAGCCACAGATACTTGAACCACAGCATGTCCAGGCTAAGCGCGCAGACGAACAGCGCCACGCAGGCCGCCTCCGCACCGTACGCGACCGGTGCGGCGGGATGGTCGCGCGGCACGTTCCACGTTTGGCGCACGGACAAGAACCACGCGACGAGCACCAGCACGAGACCGATGATGCCGAGCTCGACCGACGTCCCGATGAACACGTTGTGGCTGGGCCGGGTGAATCCGGCGAAGGAGTGCTGGTATGATCCGAGCAGGTACTGGTCGTACACGACTTGGAACGTTGCGAAGCCCGAGCCGGCGAGCCAAAAGTGCGGGAAAGCGTGCAGCGCCACGGTCCAAATGTCGGTGCGGCCGCTCGCGTCGCCTTGGCTTGGGTCCAAGAAACGCTGCCACGTATTGGGAACGACAAAACTGATAGCGACCAACCCGGCGCACATCGCGGCCGTCATACCATACTTGCGGGTGCGAATCGCGAGGTAAACGAGTGCCGCCGCGATAGCCACGAAGACGCCGCGCGATCCGGTGAAGAAGATGTTGAGCGCGCACAGCGCAAGAGCGCCGGCACTGATGATCCGTCGGGAGAGACGCTGCTCGGTGAGGAAACGCGCCAGCAAAAGCGCGATTGGAATGGCGAAGTAGGCAGCGTAGTGATTTGGGTCGATATGCTGCTTGCCTTCGCTCAGCGACAGCCGTCCTTGCTGCAGCTGCTGTCCGGCCATATAGGCGTAGATGCCATAACAGGCGACCACGACGGAGGCCCCTTCCACGACCCGGCGCATGGCAAGTGCCTCGAGCGGCGCGATCGGGTAGATCGACGCGACCGTGTACAACGCGAACAGCTGCAAGAGCATCAACAGCGTCGCGAACGTCTCCGGTTGGTAGACACTCCATGCCAGCGATGCGACCGCGAACAGCGTAAAGGCGGCCCACGCCCACCATGCGCGCGGCGGCACGAGGGCGCGCCGCGCGGTGATGACGCGGGCCAGAAAGGCGGCCCCGAGCAAGATGGCACCGTACTTGGCCACGGTCGCACCCGAATTGCCGCCCGTCAAAAGGAGCGCTTCGACCGGCACCAGCGCCACGTAAAGACCGAATGGAAAGACCATCGGCCAGCGCAAGGCCACGTAGACCGCAATCGGAATGAAGCCCAAAGTCGCGGTCAACGCGGCGTGAGGGAGCGAACCGTCGGCCACGTAAGCGGCGAAGCTGAACAGCACATAGAGTGCCAGGCCGATCGCTACGAAGCGAACGACCCTGTGGCGATTGGGCAAGATGGCGAGCACGGTCGTAGTATAGTGTATCGGCCAATCGCAGTCACCTTAGAAGCAAGTAAGCGGGCGAGGGGCGCCCGGTCCACCAACGAAGGTCTTCCTATGCCGGCTTCGCTTACGTGCTGCGCCGTCGTTCCGGCATGGCGCTGCTTGCGGAGCGGCCTCTGATCCACGCCGTCGCGTTTGCAAGACGCGCGACTTGGCATCCCAGCCGTCTAACGATCGTCCTGGCCTTGCAGTTGGCCACGATGACGGCGCTGGCCGCCATTCTGGGCACCTGGACCGACGAAGAATACACGCTGACGACGACGGCCCACGGCGTCGGCTATGCCATCGGCCGCGCACTCGGTTATGAGCAGCAAGCTCCGCTCTACTTCGTCCTGATCGCTCTTCTGCGCGAGATCGCGCCCGCGCCGTTTTGGGCGCGCATGTTTTCGGTCGTCTGCGCACTCGGCATTACGGCGTCCGCCGCCGCCATTACGCGACGCCTCGCGCCGAGCGTCGCCTCCTGGGCGCCGGCAGCCCTCGTTGCCTTCAATCCGTTCGTCGTTTTTGCGGCTCTAGAAATTCGCTTGTACGCGCTCGCGATTCTCGTTTCGGCGCTGTTATGGCTGACGTTCTACGACGGCTTTTTTTGGGGCGAAAGCCGGCGGGCGCAAGGCGCGTTTGCGGCGCTTGCCGTTGCGGCGTTGTATCTCGAGTATTTTCTCGCCCTCGAACTGCTCGGTTGCGCGGTTGCGCTTCTCGTCGCCGGCCGTTGGCGCGCGCTGTCGGCATATGTTGTCGCTGCCGCGATCAGTCTCGGTGCGTTCGTGCCGCTGCTGCTCGTGCTGCAGCGGCAGGTCACTGCCGCATTTTCCGTTCCGTTCAGCAAACCGCTCCCGCCGCGAGCGGTTTTCCTTCATCCGCTCCTCGATTTCGTGATTCCGAATAGCTACGGCGGAGCCGCCGCCACTGCGTGGCTGCTCGATGCTGCGCTCATTGTGGCCGTCGCCGTGGCCATCGCCATTGGGCGCCCACGTTTCGGGCGACGAACGGTGGCGCTCGGCGCTCTGGCCGCAAGCGTCGAGGCGATCTATGCCATCCTCGTCGACGTTCTGCACATGCAGCTCGTCGTGCCGCGCCACTTCGTCGCGTTGTTCGTTCCCGAGCTTGCTTTCGCGTATGCGGTCGTGGCGGGATTCGCCGGCGTGCACGCGGCCACGGCGCGGCGTACCATTGGGCTCTGCATCGCACTCGCGACCGCGTTGTCGCTGGTTTATACGTATCGTTCACTCGCGAAAAGCGGTGATTGGCCGCGGGTCGGAGCGTGGCTCGAAACACATGCGCGGGCCGCCGATACGATCGCGATCTACCAAGCCGACAGCGTTCCGCCCTTCGAGCGCTATTATCATGGTCGAGCTCGGGTGGTGGGCTTTCCGCATCCGCTGCATCCGAAAGTCTATTCCGTGAGCCGCATGATCGTTCACTCGAAAGCGGAGGCGTTGCGCGCGTTTGCCGCACTGCCCCAGAACGGCAGGCTGTGGTTCGTCGCCTACGATACGTGCGACTGGCGCGATGCGTACGGGTGTCAGGAAGTAGCCGCGGTGATACGAGCGCACTATCGCGTCGTCGAGCGGCGGCAGTTCTACCTGACGACGGTCGAGCGGCTAGTGCTTAGTTGCAAGGGTCGCCGTAAGAAGACCGGAGGGCAAAGGCACCCGGGATTCTTGCGGGGACCCCTGCAACTGAGCACTAGCGCGTAGCCGGTAGCAAGCGGCTTACGTACGGACGCAGCGGCGGCGGCAGATCGTCGAGCCGCGGTTGCAGGGCTTCGCGCGGTCCCGTACCGGCGACGTGAACGTAGTACGAGAGCTTGACCGCAAAGGCGACCAGAAACGTTGCCGTGGCGGCGGCCGCAGCGCCGATCAGTCCGAACGGTCGTACGACGAGCAGGGTCGAGGTGGCGCACAGTGCCAGCGTCCCGAGTTCGAAAGCGAACTGCATGCCGGGCCGTCCGGCGCGGACCGTGATGAAATACGAGATGACGCCGTCGACGCTGTAGACGACGGGGCGCGCGAGGATGATGCGCAGCAGCAGGCCGGCGCCGGCAAAGCGCGCGCCGTAGAGGAGATCGATCGCGTACGGCCCGACGATGAAAACGACGATCGCCGCGAGCGCTTGCGTCAGGAGCAGAACCCGAATGATTTTCGACGTCAGGGCGACCGCCTGCGCGCGGGGCTCCGTGGCGATGCGTCCCGTCGTTGCGTAGGTGACCGAACGGCTGAGTGAACCCGATAGTTCCGCCACGGCAAGGGCCGTCGTGTAGACGCCCAGACTCGATTTCGCCAGCATCGCGCCGACGATGATGATGTCGATGCGCAAGGCGAGCAGCGTGACGATGGCCGAAAGGCCGCCTTTGATCGCGAAGCGCGCCTGCTCCGGCCACAGCGACGCGCGGGATGGTGGCGCGTCGCCGTCGTGCGGGCGCAAGAGGCGCGGCAGTCCTCCTGCAGCCAGGAGCGCGGCGGCGATGTAGCCGGCCGCCCAGATGGTCAGCACGGGCACGATGTTCGCGTGGAATGCGAGCACCGCGACGACGATCACGAGCGAACTGCCGGCGCCGATCGTCCAGGCATTCTGCACGTTGATCCGCTCGACCGCGTGCCGCACCAGATACACCATGTTGGCGGTCTGCAGAAATGCCGCGAACGGAAAGATCAGCGCGACGAACAGAAACGCGAGCTGCGAACGATCGTGCAGCCAAAGTCCCAGAAACACGAGGCTTCCGGCCGGAGCTACCGCGGCGAGTATCGTCAGCGCCGTGCGCCAGACCCCTCCGAGCGAGCGCCGCTCATTGCCGAATTGAAAAGCCATCGCGTTGCGCAGACCGTCGACGCCGGCGATGCCGAAAACCGCGAACACGCCGGCGTAACTGATGATGCCCTTGCCGGCGGGACCGAAGGCGCGTGCGGTCACGATCCCCGCCACGATCTGCGCGCCCTGTCCGACGATGACGGTCATGAACGTGTGCGCGATCAGCGCGCCGAGGCTACGTTTGGGCCGTCCTTCGCCGGCGCCGGCCGTCGGTTCCGACTCCGCCCGCGAGCGCCGCGCAAAAAGCACGCGAGGATTCAACGACGTTGAACCCTGTTAAACCGAGGCGTGAAAAAGAAACTCGAAGGCGGTCTTGCAGATGATCAGCGCGTCCATGAAGATCGACCAGTGCTCGAGATAAAAAAGGTCGTTGCTCAGCTTCTCGCCGATCGCCGAGGGACCGACGTTGCGATGCATGTGGATTTGCGCCCAGCCGGTAACGCCGGGGCGAACCAAGTGCCGTTCGTCGTAGCGCGGCAGCATCTTGCGGAACTGCTCGACGTAGAAGGGGCGCTCGGGGCGCGGGCCGACGATCGACATGTCGCCGCGGACGACGTTGATCAGTTGGGGAAGTTCGTCCAGGCTCATGCGCCGCAGAAAGCGGCTGAAACGGGTGACGCGCGATTCTCCCACTTGCGCCCAGATGGGGCCGGTGTGCGCCTCCGCGTCGATCGGCATCGTGCGGAACTTGATGATCTCGAAGGGCCGGCCATGTTTGCCGACGCGCGTCTGACGAAAGAAGATCGGCGCCCCGAGGTCGAGCGCAACGGCGGCTCCGATCGCAGCAAGCACCGGTGATAGCAGCGCAATCGCCGGAAGTGCGATCGCCAAATCAATCGAGCGTCGTAAGAGTTCGGCGCCCGAGGTGCACACCGCCAAACTTTGCGGGTAGAGCAAGGTGAGGCCGCCGTCGCGGCGAGCCACGAAATCGCAGGCATGCGGCCTGATGCGCATCGGCGCAAACGCAACCCGTAAGCCGCGCGCCTCGGTCAAGCGCAGGAGCGCCGGCATGATCTCCGGCGGAAGGGCTTCGGTGACAATCAACTCGGAGCAGCCGTGCTCGAGTGCGATTTCGAGCCACTCGAGTCTCGCCGGGTCGCCGTCGCTGGCTGCGACATCGTCGTCGAAGTCCTCGATCGGAAGGCGCAGGATGGTGTCGGCCTTGGTCAGTGAGAGGTCCTGCGGAACGGCGGCGACCCGTCCCGGGCTGCCGACGACCGCAATGCGCCGCCCGCGCGCCGGCATGACGCGCGCCCGCGCGGCATAGGCGATGAAGCGCGTACCGGATACGAAGACGATCGATAGTAAGGTCGTCGACACCAGCAGGTGCCGAAACGGGACGAGCGACGGAAAGAGCAGGAAGATCGCCAGGGTCGGCATGGCGGCGATCGATGAAGCGGCCAGCGCCGCGTACACTTCATCGCGCGCCGTGATGGAGAAGGTGCGCCGGTACATGCCGATGCGCTCGAACAACATGATCCACAGCAGAATGCCGAAGAAGGCAGCCTGCAGCGCGAGCGGCCTAGCGCCCAGGCTCGTAAGCGGCGTTGCGGTAAACGCGGCCGCGAACAGTGCCGCCACGGACGTGACGGCCATGTCCGAAACGAACAACGTCAGGCCCCAGAAACGCCCGAAGCTAGCGGGCTGCGGCCGGGGCCTCAGGATCGCCTCCTCGCTCCGACCGTCGAGGGCAGGCGCTTGGGTGGTTGTGGTCATGGGTTGTGAATCGTACCAGGAAGGACGGTGTGATAACAGATGAAACGGAGACGGAAGCGAACGCAAGATCGGCCTTACGCCTCTAGGAAGCTTCAAAGCGCCCGATATCTTCGCTATCGGAGTGCAGGAGGTCACATGTGAGTCGTTTGGATGTTTCCGTGGTCGTGCCCGCGTTCAACGAGGGCAAGACGCTCCCCGGGGTGCTCGCCGCGCTCGAGTGGGGGCTCGCTCCGCTGCGTTCGCGCTACGCAACGGAACTGCTCGTCGTCGATGACGGGAGCAGTGATGAAACGGCGGCGATACTGCAAACGTTCTCGCACGCTGCTAAGGAGCGCGAGCGCGTCATTACGCATCCGGTCAATCGGGGACTGACGGAGGCAATGAAGACGGGCGCCCGCGCGGCCCGGGGCGACGTAACCGTTTTTCTCGACGCCGATCTCAGTTATGCGCCGGAGATCGTCGAACGGCTGGTCGACGCATTGAAGTCTCACGGCGCCGCCGCGAGCCTCGCCTCCCCGTACATGCGCGGCGGACGCGCGGCGAACGTACCCCGCGAACGTCTGATCGCCAGTCGAGTTGCAAACTTGCTGTTGGCAGCGTGCGTCGGTTTTAGGCTGCACACGTTTACCGGCATGGTTCGCGCCTACGATACGCCGACGTTGAAGGCGCTCGTCGAACGACCGGTGCGCGGAGAATTCAATGCCTGGGCCGTGGCCGAGTTGCTCGCTTGGGGCAAGCCGGTCGTGGAAATTCCGGCGGCTCTGGTCTGGCCGCAGGGGCGCACCCAAGCGCCGTCGCGCATGAGCGCCGCGACGTTGGGCTCGCGAACGCGCCTCGTGATCCAGACGATCGGGGTTCTTCGCGCTGCCGCCCGCAGCGGACCCAATGGACGATCCCGCACCAACGGGACTAAGGTCCCATCAAACGGCTCTCCAAGACTCTAGGCGCAGTTTGCCGCCTGTGAGAGAGTACTTCTAAGAAACCCGTTAGAACACTGTACTCACACTGATCGGGAAGGACCGCGATGATCGTTAACCTCTACGTCGACCATATGATGTCGGCGCCTCCGGCATCCGCCGAAGAGGTCTGGAACGAAACCCATGAACACGCCAAGCGCTTTTCCGATGCCGCGGCTCGGATCGGATTGACGCCCGACGAGTATCGCGAGTTTCGCACCGACCTGCTCGACGGCAAGGTGCGTTATGTAACGTTGCCCCGTCGCCTCGACGCGATGTCCGGCAACCGTGCCGGTTCAGTCTATGCCGTCAAAAACGCGTACATGACCTCGTCGATCCAGGGCTGGCGGGTCGCTCTCGCCGACGGCAACGTCGTATACGTCCCGCAGCTATGCGGAAACATCTCGCTGTTGCGCCACGCCGCGATCGCACAAGTGCCGCGCCCTCACCCGCGTGTGGCGTACGTTCACCATAAACCGCACTTCGTTCCCGCACTTGGTGTGGCCCAGGCAGCGCCCGTGCCCGTCGCCGTCGCGCCGCCCGCCGAAGTCGCCGCTGCGCCGGTCGCCGCCGCCGCCGTGCCCG
>JALYUD010000111.1 GCA_030853905.1 Vulcanimicrobiota bacterium | reverse complement strand
TCTCGCGGAAATCGCCGCCGCTTTACGATCTGCTCGGGCGGCTCCGTATGGTTGAGTGGTAAACCATGGCGCGCGGCGTCATCGGGCGCGAGCAGGCAGCGGCCGTGCCCGTCGAGCGCCACTTCGCCGCGCGGCGTACGCGCCCGGCCGTGCGGTTCGCCGCCGATGGCGACCAGTCGAACGCTGCCGTCCGCGTCGTGATAGGCCGCCGCGAGCACACCGTTGCCGAGCTCGTACGGCCGGCCGAGATACGCGCCGAAGTTTGCCAGGTGAACGGGGTCTTCCGCGCCGGGGTAGCCGGTGATCTCGAAGCGCATCGCTTCTTGCGGTTTGGGGATCGCACGCGGATCGACGCCGCACGCCAGCAGCAGGCCCACGGTGTACGAGTTGGAATCGCGCCCGACCCGCAAAAACGGGATCTCGATCGCGAGGTAGCGCTGGTCGCCGTCGTACTCGCGCTGCGTGCGCGCGATCAGTTCCTCGAAGAAGCCCACGTCGATTCCATGCGGCGGTTCGATGACGAGCGGATTGAAGTCCAGCAATCCGAGCTTGGCAAAATGGTCTTCGGGATAGCGGAAGGGGACGAGTCCGCCGGTCTTGTTCGGCAGGCGCGGCCCGGCTTCGATGATCCGTACGTCCGTGGCATCACGGCGAGCCAGCGCGAGGAAGAGGTGACCGCCGAAGTCCTGTTCCCAGCGTAAGCGCAGCGCCGGGATCGCAATTGGTCCGAGCGCGATTCGCGGCGTCCTGAGGTCGACTGCGACCCACACGGCAGGGCGTCCGATCATCGCGATCGTGCAAGCCGCGACGTTCCAACAATTGCGCGTTACGACGTCGCTGCCGTCGAGAACGGGACGGTCGCGCTCGGGTCCCGCTTCGACGGTCGAAGCGAGCAGCCGCGGTAAACGAATGTGAATGCCCAGCGGCCGTCGGCCTTTTTGAACGTGCACGAGCCGTTCGTTCCCGCTTCGCTGCTCGGTGCCGCGCGGTGCCACTTTACTCGCGTCGAGGCCTCCGCCGACGACGGCCGGCGGGTTGCGGGGGCGACTCACCAACCGAGGGCATCGCAAATGCGGCGAAGCGTCTTGGCTCGTCAGCTCCATTGTTCTTCGACACGCCGCCGCTAAGATACGTTCTCGGACATGACGGCGAAGAAAGGCTCGTGTTCCGTCGCACCTTTGCCGCCGTCGTTCTCACGGCGCTGTTGGGGCTCGCAGCGCGAGGACCGACAGGCGCGGCTGCGCAGCGAGCGGCCGCCGCTGCGACCACCGATCTGTCGGCGCTGGATCTGCTGGAGCTGCAGATCGGCTATACGACGTTGCTTGCGACCTACGATGGACCGGTGACGCCGCGGCAGATCGCCGGCGGCGCGCGCGACGGCATCGCGTCGTATCTCCTTTCGCGGGGCATCGACGACGCGAAGCTGCCGTACGTGCCGCAGCGTCTTTCCCGCGATGACGGCGGTGAACTGATCGATCGCGTCGTCCTCGGCGCGCTGTTGCATTACGGCAAGCGCTTGCGCGCCGATGATCTCGTCCAAGCGGCGCTTGCCGGCGAGGCGGCAGCGCTGCACGATCCCTACACGCTGCTCTTTCATCCCGGCGGCTTCCGTCGTTTCAACGCGTATCTGGGGAACCAAAAGTTTGGCGGCATCGGCGCAATCGTGACGATCGAACCGAACGGCGAACGCGCGCGCGTCGAAAGCGTGATTGCCGGCAGCCCCGCGGAGCACGACGGATTGCAGGCGGCGGACGAGATCGTCGCGATCGACGGTGCGCCGCTGCGCGGTAAGAGCGCCGCCGCAATTCGTGACGCGCTGCGCGGAAAAATTGGAACGACCGTGCGGCTCGACGTCATGCGCGGTGGGAGCGCGTTGCCCGCGCCGCTCGCAATCGTGCGCGCCGCGGTGTCGGAGCCCGTCGTAATCGCGCGCACCTTGCCGGGCAACGTCGGGTACGTGCAATTGACGCGTTTCGGCGATGATGCCGCCGCCGAGCTCGCCGCCGCGCTCGCCGGTTTTCGCGAGCACGGCGCTCGGGCGCTCGTGCTCGATCTGCGCGGCAATGGCGGCGGTTATGGTGACGAGGCCAAAAAGGTCGCGTCGCAATTCATCGCCTCCGGCCCGATCTTTACGGTCGTGTCGCGTGGCGGCGCGACGAGCGTCGAACGGGCATCAGGCCACGTCGGCTTCAGCGGAAAACTGGCCGTCCTCGTCGACGGCGATACCGCTTCGGCGGCGGAGATCGTCGCCGGAGCATTGCAGGATGATGGGCGGGCGACGCTCGTCGGCACGCGTACGTTCGGCAAAGGGGTCGTGCAGTCGGTCTTCCCGCTGCCCGACGGCGCGGCGCTCAAAGTAACGACCGCCCGTTACGTCACGCCGCGGGGCCGTAACCTCAACCGCACCGGCATCACGCCCGACATCGTCGTCGCGGAACCAGCCGACGCCAAGCGCGGCGATCCAACCGCCGATCCGCAACTGGCCCGCGCGTTGTCGACAGTCGGTGCGGCGTCTACAGGTTTCGGCCGGTGACGCAAACACTGCATCGCAGTAACGCAACCTCGCGGTAACGAAGCGTTCATCCGGAGGCGCGAAGATCGTATGAGTGAGATGGCACTCGATTATCGCCGGCGACCAATCAGCGTTCCCGAGTACCACCGCATGTGGGAGGCCGGCGTGTTCCGGCCCGACGAGCGCGTCGAGCTGGTCAATGGCGAGCTGATCCTCATGGCGCCCTTCGGACCGCCCCACCGCTCCGCCGGGAACCGGCTCAACCGCCTGCTGGTCGAGCGCTTCAACGGTCGGGCCGTTGTTCAGGCCGCCGGTTCCGTCATCGTCAGCGACGACTCCGAACCCGAGCCCGACTTCGCCTTGCTGCAGTGGGATCCGACCGGCTACGAGGGGCGCGATCCCGGTCCCGCCGACATGCTGCTGGTGATCGAGATCGGTTGGTCGAGCCGCAACTTCGACCGTAACATCAAGGTGCCGCTGTACGCGCGAACGGGGGTGCCCGAGGTCTGGCTGGTCGACCTCAAAAAGAAAACGCTGCTCGTCTTCGGCGATCTCGTCGAGGGTGACTACCGAGCCGCCAGGGTACTGCACCGCGGCGAGCTTGTCGCGTGTGCCGCGTTTCCCGACGACCCGCTGCCGGTCGACGAAATCATTCTGTAGCGGCGTTGCGGAGCGACGGCAAGCGCGTGAGCGTGCGTCGTTCATCGAGATATGCGCGTATGCCCTGACGCCAATCGGGTATGTCCGGCACGTTCAGCGCATGGAGTGCCGCGTGCGCGAGCGCCGAGTAGAGCGGGCGCCGTGCCAGGCTCGGAAAGGCATCTTGCGTCGTTGCGGAGAGGTCGGCGCTCACCTCGGCCTGGCGGAATATTTCGGTTGCGAACGCGTACCACGTGCACGCGCCGGCATTGGTGACGTGGTAGGTGCCGTAGCGCTCCGTTTCGATGACGGCGCGTATGGCCGCGGCGACGTGCCGCGTGTACGACGGTGAACATGTAACGT
>JALYUD010000101.1 GCA_030853905.1 Vulcanimicrobiota bacterium | reverse complement strand
GCTGCCGACTTTTTGCGTGCCGCGCGACTGAATCACGAACAACGCGATCAAAATCAAAACGGAGAGTGGAACGATAAAGCGCGTCATCGCGCTCGTCGCGACGCCGATGCCCTCGACGGCGGAGACGACCGAGATCGCCGGCGTGATGATGCCGTCGCCGAACAGCATCGCCGCGCCCACCGCGACAACGATCGTCAGCACCCCCACGCGTATGGGCATTCCGAGCGCACGCCGCGGCGAACCGAGCGCAAGCAGTGCCAGGATCCCGCCCTCGCCGTCGTGATCGACGCGCATAAGGTTGCCGACGTATTTGACGCAGACGACGAACGCCAGCGTCCACAGCAGAAGCGAGAGGATGCCGAGCACGTTTTCGAGCGTGGGAGCGACGTGCGCCGTCGTAAAACAGGTGCGTAACGTGTAGAGCGGGCTCGTCCCGATGTCCCCGAAAACGACGCCGAGCGCGGCGAGGGCGAGCCGCGGGTCGAGCCGAGCCGACGTGCGCGGCTCATGGCGGACCGCCCTAGGGATTCGACTTTGTCGAATCTGTTGCGTTCGGCCTTCGGCCGATCCGCCCGTCGTCGCCTTCCCGCCCGTGGCCGAGCGGCTCTCTTCGGTCAACTCCATGGCGCGCTGTTAGTCGGCACGCCCGAGGAGCCTGTTGCCGTAACGCTCGCTCAACGGCGAAGGGACCACTCCTCGCCGGCGCGCACGAAGGGACGAATGAATCCCGTCCTCCTCGCCGCCCGACGTACCGCACTCGACGAACGCCGTGCACTCGCGCGACCACAACTTGAGGCGCTCGGCGCGTTGCCCGCAGCCGACATCGCTGACTTGCTCGCGCTAGCCGACGAAGTCCGGCGCAGCGCGTACGGCAACGACGCTGCCGTCGAAGTTCTCTTCAACGCGAAGAAAGGCGGCTGCTCGGAAGACTGCCATTTTTGCTCGCAGAGTGCGCGCTACGCGAGCGACGTGCTGCCCGAGCCGCTACGCCCGGCCCGAGAGTTCGTCGATGCGGCCCGCGAGGCGCGCATGCGCGGCGCAGCGGAGTTCTGCATCGTCGTCGCCGTGCGCGGCCCGTCAACGCCGCTGCTCGAGCGCGTCTGCGAGGCGGCGCTGCGCATCAAAACGGAGCTGCCCGACATGACCGTCGCGGTGTCGCTCGGCATCTTACGCGACGAGCACTGCGTAGCGCTCGCCGCGGCGCACGTCGATAAGATCAATCACAATCTCGAGACGTCGCGCCGCCATTTTCCGGCGATCTGCACGACCCATACCTACGACGAACGGTGGGAAACGTGCCTGCGTGCCAAGCGCCACGGCTTCGAACTATGCAGCGGCGGTATCATCGGAATGGGAGAAACCGCCGCAGACCGCATCGACTTTCTGTGCGCGCTGCAGCAGATCGAGCCGACAGAAGTCCCGATCAATTTCCTCAACCCGCGCCCGGGAACGCCGCTACGCGAGCGGTCGCTCATCGAACCGATCGAAGCACTCCGCTTCGTCGCGCTGGCCCGTCTCGCACTGCCGCGAGCGCTCGTGCGCCTGGCGGGCGGTCGCGAAGTGACGTTGCAGGGAATGCAAGACCTGGGGATGCAGAGCGGCGCGAACGGCATCGTCCTGGGCGCATATCTAACGACGGCGGGCCGTGACGATGCCGAAGACTTCGCGATGCTCAGCCGCACCGGCTTCGCGCCGCCGTCCACCGGAATATCGATGCCGGCATAGTGCGAAAGCTTTGGAGGCGTTAGGTTACCGGCGGCGGCGTCCAACGGAGGTCGGGTTGGCGGGCGGCGCGGGTTTCGTCGATCCGTTTGACGATCGTTTTCTGCGGGGCGGTGAGGACCGCGTCGGGATTGGTCTTTGATGTTTCGACGATGGTGCGTAGGGTGGCGATGAAGGCGTCGAGGGTTGCTTTCGATTCGGTTTCGGTCGGCTCGATCATCAGGCATTCCGGCACGAGCAACGGGAAGTAGATCGTCGGCGCGTGGTAGCCGTGGTCGAGCAGGGCCTTCGCTAGATCGAGCGCGCGGACGCCGGTTTCGCGTTTGAGGTTTTGCGCCGATGCGACGAATTCATGGCGGCACGGTTCATCGTACGGCGTTTCCAAGAAGTCGCGCAACTGCACGCGCAGATAGTTCGCGTTGAGCACTGCGAGTTGCGAGATTTTGGTGAGACCCTCACCGCCGTTGGCCAGCACGTAGGTCATGGCACGGACCGCGTGCGCGAAGTTCGACCAGAAGGAGCGCATCGGCCCGACCGATTGCGGCCGCTCGAAATCGAGCCGGTACGCTTCGCCGTCGCGGCGTACGACCGGGGTGGGCAAGAAATCAACGAGATGCGGGGCCACGCCGACGGGTCCGTGTCCTGCTCCGCCGCCACCGTGCGGTATCGAGAACGTCTTGTGCAGATTGAGGTGCATCAGGTCGAATCCCATGTCGCCCGGACGCGCGTTGCCCATCAACGCGTTCGCGTTCGCGCCGTCGTAGTACATCAGACCACCGGCAGCATGCACGGCCGCGGCGATTTCAGCGATGTGATCTTCGAAGAGCCCGAGCGTATTGGGGTTGGTCATCATGCAGACCGCGGTGTGCTCGCCGAGCACCGCCTTGATCTCATCGACGCCGACGCGGCCGCGCGAATCGCTGCGCAGCGAGATCACGTTGTAACCGACCATCGCCGCCGAGGCGGGATTCGTCCCGTGCGCGGTGTCGGGCACGATCACGGTCTTACGTTCGGACTGACCGTGCTCGGCAAAATACGCCTTTGCGATCAAGAGTGCAGTCAGTTCGGCATGCGCGCCGGCGGCCGGATTGAGCGAAAACGCCGCCATGCCGAAGATCGACGTGAGGTGCCGTTCAAGATCATACATCAGCGCGAGCGCGCCCTGCGCGAGCTCATCGGGCGAGAAGGGATGCAGGTCCCGAAAGCCGGGTAGATTGGCCATCGCGTCGTTGACGCGCGGGTTGTACTTCATCGTGCACGAACCCAGCGGATAAAAGCCCGTGTCGATCGAGTACGTCCGTTGCGAGAGCCGCGTGAAATGACGGACGACGTCGAGCTCGCTCACTTCGGGCAGCGGCAGCTTCTCGCGCAGGGCACCCCCGGGCAGGAATTGCTCAAGCGGCCGGCTCTCGGGGAAGTAGACGTTGGCGCGCCCGTGTTGCTCGAAAATCAGCGGTTCGGGCGCACCAAACTCGAACCGATTGACGGCAACCGCCGGCGCAGAACCCGCGGATTCGGGAAGCGCCGTTTCGGAAGGCGACGATGATGAGCCGTTACGCGTGGGCAAGTTGCGTTTTCCCGAAGCTCTGCGCGAGCGCGCGCCCTAACGCTGTGATATCGTCGTCGGTCGTCAGTTCGGTTGCCGTCATCAGGATGCAGTCCGCGAGCTCGGGATACCAGCGGCCCAGATCGACGCCGCCGAGAATCCGGCGCTCGCGCAACGCTGCGAGCACGCTCGCGGCGGTTAGGCCGTGCGGCACGCGAATCACCAGTTCGTCGAACACGGGCGCCGTAAATGCGCGCCTGAAACCGGGAACGGCCGTCACTCGTTCGGCGAGCGCCTGCAAGCGCTCGACGCACAAGCTCGCGCAGCGCCGCAGCCCGCTGCTGCCGACGGTTGCGAGATAGATGGTCGCGATCAGCGCGCAATGCGCTTGATTCGTGCAGATGTTCGAAGTCGCTTTTTCGCGCCGGATGTGCTGCTCGCGCGCCTGCAAGGTCAGCGTGTACGCGGTCTTGCCGTCCGCATCGACGGTTCGGCCGACGAGGCGCCCGGGGATGCGCCGCATGTGCGCTTTGGTCGCGGCGATGAAGCCGACATAGGGGCCGCCGTAGGCGACCGGAACGCCGAACGACTGCCCTTCGCCGACGGCGATCTGCGCTCCCCACTGCGCCGGCGGTACCAGCGCGCCGAGCGACATCGCTTCGGCGACGACGCCGATCAGCACGGTGCCGCTCGCTTCGATGACGCGCTGCACGTCCTTTGCCGGAACGTCGATCGTGCCGAAGAAGTTTGGATTCTGCACGACGACCGCCGCGAAGCGGCCCTCCGCGAGCCGCGCTTCAAGCCGGCCGAAATCGGTCGTGCCGTCCACTGTGAACGGCAGTTCTTCGATGTCGAGTTCGAGCCCGTGCGCATAGGTGCGCAGCACGGCACGATAGTTCGGATGAACGGCAGATGACACGAGTACCGCGCGACGCCCGGTGGCATTGACCGCCATGATCGCGCCCTCGGCGAGCGCGGTCGCGCCATCGTAGACCGAGGCATTGGCGATATCGAGACCGGTCAGCAGCGCGACGTACGTCTGCCACTCGTAGATCGCTTGCAAGTACCCTTGCGATACTTCGGCTTGATACGGCGTGTAGGCGGTCAAAAACTCGCCCCGCATCGCCAGCGTTCCGATCACCGGCGGAACGTAGTGGCGGTACGCGCCCGCGCCGAGAAACGAAACGTAATCGAGTGCTTCGTTGCGCGTCGCGTATGATGCGATGCGCCGCTGCAGTTCAAGCTCCGGCAAAGCCGCCGGCACGTCGAGCGGCCCGGCGATGGCGATCGCCTCGGGCACGGCGACTAACTCTTCGAGCGACGCAGCGCCGACCGTCGCGAGCATCGCCGCGATGTCGGCTTCCGTGTGCGGAGCGTACATAGTCTTAGCTTACGCTCAAGCGGCTCACTCGGCGATGACTTTCTCATAGTCCGCAGTGCTCAACAGGCCGGCGGACTCACCCTTATCGGCTAGCTTGAGTTTAAAGAGCCAGCCGTCGCCGAAGGCATCGTGGTTGACGAGCGCGGGCTCGGAGTCGAGGGCGGGGTTGACTTCGGTCACCTCGCCGCCGATCGGCGTGAATAGATCGGAGACCGCTTTGACCGACTCGATGACGCCGACCGAGGCGAACTGCTGCACGGTCTGCCCGACCCGCGGCAACTCGACGTAAACGATATCGCCGAGTGAGTGCTGCGCATAGTCGGTGACACCGACCGTCGCCGTCTCGCCGTCGAGTTTCACCCACTCGTGTTCTTTACTGTACAAGAGCCCCTCGGGGTTCGGCATGGTGCTTCCTTTCGTCGCGCTTGATGCTCTATGCGAAGGCGCCGGCTTGCTTTATAACCTCCGCTCTGCTTTTTGAAGCCGATCCCTTACCCGGAGGGCCGTTTATAGAACGGCAACTTGACGACCGTCGCCTCGTGTAAGGCGCCGCGGACCTCGATGTGAAGCGTCGTTCCGGGATAGTGCGCGCCCTTGTTGACGAGCACCGTGGCGATCTGCCGGTTTCCGTAGGACGGCGCGAAGCTGGCGCTGCGTACTTCGCCGACGCGTTCGCCGGCGGAGAAGACGGGATAGCCGGTGCGCGCCGGTACCTTACCGGCCAGCGCGACGCCGGCGATTCGCTCGAACTCGTCGGCGTTGCGTTGCGCGACGAGCACGTCTTTGCCGAGGAAAGCCGGTTTGTCGAGTTTGACCGCCCAGCCTTGACCGCCGGCGAGCGGGGAAATCTCTTCACTCAACTCCAGGCCGTAGAGCGGCATCCCGGCCTCGAGCCGCAGCATGTCGCGCGCGCCGAGGCCTGCCGGCTCGAGCCCCACGCTCTTGCCGCGCTCGAGTAACGTTTGCCACAGGTTCGGCGCGTCGACGCCGTCGACGAACAACTCGAAACCGTCTTCACCCGTATATCCCGTGCGAGCGATCAGCGCGCGCACGCCGTCAACCGTCCCTTCAGCGCAGAAGTAATATTTTAACGCCGCGGCATCGAGATTGCACAGCGGCGCGACGAACTCGACCGCGCGCGGCCCCTGCACGGCGATCAGGGCCCGCGAGCCGTGGTGCGATTCCAGATGCACGCCGGAGCGACCGGCGGCCGCCTGCTGCAGATAGGGCCACATCTTGGCTGCGTTTCCGGCGTTGACCACGAGCAAGAACCGTTCGTCGGCGAGGCGGTAGAACAGCACGTCGTCCTTGCAGCCGCCGCGCTCGTTCGTGAAGATGTTGTAGCGGGCCTGACCGTGCTTCATGCTCGCCACCGCGTTGACGGTCAGCGCGTCGGCCCACGCCGCGACGCCGGGGCCGCGCAGTTCATATTGCGCCATGTGTGAAAGATCGAACAGCCCCGCGCGCCGGCGTACCGCCTCATGCTCGCGCAGAATCCCGGCGTATTGCACCGGCATCTCGAAACCGCCGAACGGGACGATGCGTGCACCGAGCGCAACGTGTTCGTCGTAGAGCGCCGTACGCCGCAACTCGTTCGGGGTGTCGCCTGCACTCGGCGTACCTTGTGCGTTCGGCGCGTCCTGCGCCTTTGACGTGGCCGGCGAGGTCGACTGGGTCATATGGGTGAGGTCCCTTCGGAATCGCCGTCGCCGGAAAACCGTCCGGCAGGACTTTCGCCGCGCGGATCGCCGGCGGATGAGTTGAGGAACGACAAGGTCGCGTGCGCGACAAGCTTGTCGCCGCTGTACACGTGCACTTCGCCATAAACGATGCGCGCTCCCGGCTTGAGAACCGTCGCGCGCGCGACCAAATCCTCCGGCGGCAAAGCCGGGCGCAAGAAACTGCACGATAACGAGGCCGTCGCCGTCGGCTGCTCGGGGCCGTAGATCGAGGCGAGCGCCACCCAGAACACGGTGTCGCACAAGCTGACGATCGCACCGCCGTGGATCGCACCGGCTCCGTTTTGGATCTGCGAACGGAACGGCATGCGCATCGCGGCTTTGCCGCGGCTGACTTCGATCAAATGCAGATCGAGCGTTTTAATGAAGTTCGCCTTCTGCTTATCCCAGCGTTCGATAGCCCGTTCGAAATCGAGCGGCGGACTACTCAAAAGACATCGCCGGCTTTCGCCAATTCCCGCCGCAGATAGAGCGGCAGGCTGAACAGACGCTGATGGGTCTCGCCGTCGTAAAAATAGTTTTCGCCGCGAAGGGCGCCGACGTACGCGTCGATGCGCGCCCGATCGAGCGTCGCCACGTCGACCGCATCGCTGCATGCCAAGAAAGCCCAGTCGTTGTCGAAGGCAGGCACGTGCGTGTAAAAGGAACGGACGTAGCGATAGAAGCGCCGTAAACTCCGCGTCATCTTCGCATGCAGCCCCATGTTGTGCAAACCGGCGGTGCTGGCTTGCAGCGCATACACGCCGCCTGGTACGAGCCGCCGCTTGATGTCGGCGAAGACCGCCTCGTTGAAAAGCGGATGCGACGGCGAATCGTGCAGCGGCTCCGTCAAGTCGCTCAAAATGACGCCGTACGTGTCCCGGCCCTCACGAAGAAAGGTCAGCGCGTCGCCGACGATCACCGCGGCACGCGGGTCGTCGAATGCACCGTCGGACCACTCCGGCAAGTACCGCTTGGAAAGTTCGACCACGTCGCCGTCGATGTCAACCATCGTGGCGCGGCGCACCGCCGGGCAACGCAACGTTTCCCGTAACGTCGCGCCCTCACCGCCGCCGAGAATGAGTACGGCAGCGGGATCCCCGCTCGCGGCGAGCGCAGGATGAACGAGCGTTTCGTGATAGATCTTTTCGTCGGCTTGCGAACTTTGCGTGTCGCCGTCGAGGACGAGCATCTTACCGAAAACCGCCGTGCGAATCACGGCAACGTCTTGATACGGCGTACGCCCCGCGTAGTACGTCTCCTCGACGGCATGATGATGCCGCTCGGTGGGCGAGAACTCCTCGACATACCACTGCCAATGCTCGGTCTTAGGCATAACGCAATGGTATTGAGAAGGCTCTTGAGGAGAGTCTCCTCAATGGACCAGGAAGTAGTCGGCGGCTGACGGCGGTGCGATCACGTTGTTCTGCACGAACGACGACGGCATGGGCGCGGGCGTCGTGCTCGGCGCCGGACTCGGCGTCGGGCTGGTCGAGGGCGCAGGCGTGCTGCCGCCCGAGGGATTGAACGGGATGGCGACGACGCTGTCGTTATAGCCGGAGGCACAGGCCGTTCCAGGCTGCGTTCCGAGGGCAACGAGGTAGCGACCGTCGCTCGAGATGCGGGCCGCGGAGACGTATGACAAGGCGGCCGGCAAACCGTTGCAGTTCGTGTACGAGAGAACGTTGCGTCCACCGACTGAGCCGGGCTCGAAACCGGGCGCCACGACGGACAGCGATCCGCTGCCGACACCGTTGACGACGATGAGCCCGGCGTCGGTGCCGACGTAAGCGTACGTGCCGCTGTTCTCGATTTGGACCGAATTGATGTTGCCTGGGACCGTAATGCTCGAGGACCGTACGATCTTGTTCGGCAAGCCGGTCACGAGCGTCAGCGTACTGCCGCTGCCCGAACTCGTACCGCCGATCAGGACGCGTGAGATGTCGCGCGGATCGAAAGCGATGTTGCCCTGCCCGCGCAGGATAGCGCCGGAACCGAGGGTCGAGTCATCGGCGACGGCGTTGTACCGATAACCCGTGGCGACGGTCGTACCGGCGAAGACGAGCAGATCGGAAGGACCTCGCGCCAGCAGAATGCTTCCGGCGAGGTCGGGGGAGACGCTAACGATCGAGCGCGGCAACGTGGGCGGTTGGATCGAATAATTGCCGCCGGAATATGGAATGGCTCCGCCGTACTGCGGCGGTGCGTTGGGCAGCGAGGTCAGCGCCACGATGGCCGAGGCCGCCGGCCCCGTGATCAGTGCGATCGGCGAGGAGCCCTGAGTCGTCGTGCCGAGCAGCGTGACCGACGATCCGTCGGCGATCAGCGGGACGGTCGTCGGACTCGCGCTGGGAGCAGGTGTCGGCGGGACGCTCACATCGTACGGCGTCCCGACCGGCACGATCTGGCCGAATGCGGCGCCGGAGATGTCCTGCGCCAAGGTGTAGCCGCCCGAGGCGTTGCGCAGCAAGGCGATCGCGCCCGTGAAGTCGGGCGTAAAGGCCAGCGGGCCGACCGACGAGGCGAAGGTCACCGCTTTGGGCAGTGAGGTTACGCTCGACGTGCACAGATTACCGTCGCTGTTCTCGTATTCGACGGTCTGCACGCCGCCAAAGCCCTTGCCGTTGCCGCCATCGGGCTCGTAGGCGACGTCCGCGTTGGCGCACGGCGAGGTCAACACCGTCGGTGAAAATGAAGGAATCGGCGTGAAGCTAACCGTCGGAATCGGTCCCGGCGTGGAACGCGAGTGGCTGCACGACGCAAATGCGAACGATGCGGCCGCCAGCCCGATGCCGAAGATACGCGCGCGCGTCAGGGTCGGTCGTACCAACGTGGAGAGTCCCCTTTGAATGATGGCCTCAGGCGGAGCGCTTGGCCACCGAACGGTCGGCGTGCTCGTGCACGACGTGCGTGTAGTGTCCGTTGGTCGACGCGATGCCGCGCTTCACCTCGGTCGTGAGCATCGACCCCGCGCCGAGCTTCTTCGCCGCGAACTCGCACGCGCGCCTGGGGTCCGTATGATCCCCGCACGTGTAAAAATCGACGGCAGCGTAGCCGGACTCCGGCCACGTGTGGATCGACATGTGCGATTCGGCGATCACGACGACCCCCGACACGCCTTGCGGCACGAAGCGATGAAAAGCGACTTTGAGAATCTCGGCGTTGGCTTCGCGGGCCGCGGCTTCCATGATGGCGCGCACGCCGTCGACGTCGCTCAAAACTTGAGCGCTGCAACCCGACAACTCGCAGACGATGTGAGTCCCACGTGTTTCCAATTTTTCTCCTCGGGCTTGGTTGGGAAATCCCACCTCCAGGCTACGCCGGCTGGCGCGTGCAGTGCACTTGCGTCCCCGACCCCTCGGAACGATCTTGCCGGCGTGCCGCCCCACTGCGGCGCACGGACGTCGTTCCGCGATGGCACGTAGGGCGTGCCGCCCACTTTGCCGCTTTTACGGCATGAGGCCCAGGTCGCGCGCTGCCGCGTCACCCGGGCCCGGCGAATATAGTACACCCCCACCCCCCCACTGTAAAGCGCTGGCGGCCCTCTTTTCGCCCGGCTCGTCGTTGCCCGCGGGCTCATTCCTAAAGGAAACTTCACCCCCGGGCGCCTCAATCCGAACGAAAATAGGGCCACCATCGCAAGCCATCCTAAAGGGACGTTGTTTCCGGTGCCCTTCCGGGCGCAGTGGCTACACGTTGCGGACCCGCGTGGGGCCGCTATAGGGCGAGGGTGGCGGGGTCGCCTTGGTCGGCGGAGCCGACGGAATAGAAGGGGCGGTGTTCGAGTTTCGACCAGGTTGCGCAGACTTGCAGCTCTTGGCCGGTCGACCAGGTCGATACGTCGTTCTGGTAGGCGTCGGGGCCGAAGACGTAGACGTGGCCGTCGCTCAGTTCGACCGCGTCGTTCAACGGGCCGTTGAAGCGGGGCCGATGCCCCGGCCGCCGGCGGAAGCCGCCGCGCCGGTAGGGGGTAGGCGTGCGCTCGGCCGGGGGTTGGAACGTCGTCGCGACCCGGACGACGTCGGCCGCATGGCATGACTTATCCGGCCGGGGCGTCGGCGGAGGGGAATAGGCGGCATAATAGGGCCCGTAAGCGCCGCCGTTATCGTTGCACGGTAGAACGCAGCTTTGGCCGGTGATCCGGTCGATTCGGACAATTTTCGGTCCGCTGGTGTGCACGTACGCATAGCGACCGAATAGCTGAAAAGCGCCGAGGCCTAAGATCAGCAGGCCCACCGCCGCGAGCGTGTAGTCCAGCCGTTGGGTGCGTCGCTTGACGGTTTCGGAATCCGGTTCGGGGCGGACGTTCATTGCTTCCTAGGAGGCTGTCGGACTTGTCCGACAGCCGACGGGCGGATCGGCCGAAGGCCGAACGCAATAGATTCGGGCGTTGTGATCCGTCATGGATTGTGAAGATACTTCTGAAGTATCTTGACTATCGCCGTGGAGCGGGTAGACTTGGAGTGATATGGCAACGGAACTCCAGGCCACCGCCCCTTCATCCTTCGACGAGGATTATCGTCATGGCTTCCACGACTCTGAAGCCGACTACGTCTTCAAATCCGACAAGGGGCTCACGCGCGGCATCGTCGAGCGTATCTCGAAGATGAAGAACGAGCCGGAATGGATGACGAATTTCCGGCTCAAGGCCTACGAACTGTTCCGCAGCAAGCCGATGCCGACGTGGGGTGATCTCGCTCTGCTCGAGGAAATCGACTTCGACGACATCCACTACTACGTCAAATCGTCGGAGAAGACCGAGCGCAACTGGGACGACGTGCCCGCGGACATCAAGCGGACGTTCGATCGCTTAGGCATTCCCGAAGCCGAGCGCAAGTTTCTGTCGGGCGTCTCCGCGCAGTACGAGTCCGAAGTCGTCTATCACAACGTCCGTGAGGACCTCGCCCGGGACGGCGTCATCTTCTGCGACATGGACACGGCCCTACGCGAGCATCCGGAGATCGTCAAAAAGTACTTCGCCACGATCATCCCGCCGGGTGACAATAAGTTCGCGGCGCTCAATTCGAGCGTCTGGTCGGGCGGTTCGTTCGTCTACGTCCCCCCGGGCGTCGAAGTAAAGACGCCGCTGCAGGCGTACTTCCGCATCAACACCGAGAACATGGGCCAGTTCGAGCGGACCTTGATCATCGCCGACAAGGGCGCGAAGGTTCACTACATCGAGGGCTGCACCGCGCCCCAGTTTTCGACGGCGTCGCTGCACAGCGCGGTCGTTGAACTGATCGCGATGGAAGGCTCTTCGATCCGTTACACGACGATCCAGAACTGGTATCGCAACATTTTCAATCTTGTCACCAAGCGGGCGTACGCGCACGCCAATGCGACCGTCGAATGGGTCGACGGCAACATCGGCTCACGGCTGACGATGAAGTACCCATCGATCTATCTGATGGGCGAAGGCGCGCGCGGCGAGATCCTGTCGATGGCGTTCGCCGGCGAGGGCCAGCATCAGGATGCCGGCGCGAAGATGATCCACGCGGCGCCGAACACGACCTCGGTCGTCACCAACAAGTCGGTTTCCGCGCACGGCGGAAAGACGACGTACCGCGGCCTCGTCGAAATATTTCCGAACGCCGTCGGCGCGAAGACGCGCGTTAAATGCGACGCGCTGATCATGGACGAGCAGTCCTCGAGCGACACGAAGCCGACGATGAAGATCGATCAGCAAAAGGCGACGGTCGAACACGAGGCCAGCGTCTCGAAGATCGGCGAGGAACAGCTCTTCTACGCCATGTCGCGCGGCCTCTCCGAAGCCGACGCGACGGCGATGATCGTCAACGGCTTCTTTGACTTCTTCGTCAAAGAATTGCCGATGGAATACGCCGTCGAACTTAACCGTCTCGTCAAAATGGAAATGGAAGGCGCCGTCGGCTAAGGTTCCGGCGGCGGCGTTGTCGCAATCGTAGCCGGCGACTTCCTCCGCCTTCACGTCGGCGCGGACGTTTGTTGTATTCAATAAAGACAATAACGGTGCCGCGCATGGCCTTTACGCTCGGATAGCGTAAGACGATAGCGCCTTTATGCGCACCGCGTCCCGACCGAGAAGCTTTAGCCCGCGTGCGTTCGCGCGCGTGTTCGACGACAGCGATCGTGACGTTCGCTCCAAGGTCATCGCGCTGTACGTCTTTCTCGGCGTGTTCAATGTCGCCGGCTGGGTGCTCGCGTTCACCGTGTTTTCGAGCCGGCCGTTGCTGCTGGGCACGGCACTGCTCGCCTACACGTTCGGACTGCGCCACGCTGTCGATGCCGATCATATTTCAGCGATCGATAACGTGACGCGCAAGCTGATGCAGGACGGCAAGCGGCCCGTCGGCGTCGGCTTCTTCTTCTCCCTCGGGCACTCGACGGTCGTCGTCGCGTTAACGGTCGGCATCGCGGTTGCAGCGACTGCGGTCAAGCACACGATCCCGCACCTCCAAAACATCGGCGGTCTGATCGGCACGTCGGTTTCGGCCACGTTTCTCTATGTGATCGCGATCATCAACCTGCTCGTGCTGGTTGAGATCGTGCGCGCGTTCCGAGGGGTGCGGCGCGGCGAAGGCTACGACGAGCAGAGCATCCAGGACTTCCTGGATCAACGCGGCTTGATGGGCCGCTTCTTCAAGCCGCTGTTGCGCATCGTCAGCCGCAGCGTCAACATGTATCCGATCGGATTCCTGTTCGGCCTGGGCTTCGATACCGCAACGGAAGTCGGCTTGCTCGGAATCGCGGCGGTCGAAGCCGGCAAAGGGTTGCCGATCTACGCGATCCTCATTTTTCCGCTGCTCTTCACCGCGGGCATGGCGCTGATCGATACCAGCGACAGCATCCTGATGCTGGGCGCGTACGGCTGGGCATTCGTCAAGCCGATCCGCAAGCTGTACTACAACATGACGATCACGCTCGTCTCCGTGCTCGTCGCCTTCGTCGTGGGCACGATCGAAGCGCTCAGCATCGTTGCCGGTCAACTGAATCTGCGCGGCGGCATGTGGACCGGCATCGATGCGCTCAGCAACAACTTCGGCGCGCTCGGCTACATCATCGTCGGCATCTTCGTCGTCAGTTGGGGAGCGTCGACGCTGCTTTACCGCTTACGCCGCTACGACGAAACGGAAATGCCGCCCGCTCGTCTGCGGCCGATCGACGCTTAACAGCGTCTCGTTAACGCGGCGCGTACCCTTTGCGGCGCGTTTATGTGTGATCGTGGTCGGGAGCGTGCTCGTGCGGATCGCCGCGATGCTCGTGCCGATCGTCGCCGTACTCATGCGGGTGGCCATCATGGACGTGGACGTGGACGTGCTCGTCGTGCCCATGGCTCCCGCCAACGGACTCGTTGGTGTGATCGCCGTGGGCGTGATCGTGTCGATGGGCCGTTCCATCGCCATGAACGTGAACCCGGGAGTAGTCCTGCGCGGCGATCTCCATCGCGACTCGCGTCCTGTCGCGCTCGGTGCGCAGCCGCCGAAACCAGTTCCCCAAGCCTTCCCACATCGAACAGTCCTCCGCCTAGCGTAATCTGATTCGGCTATTGTGCCGCGCGATTCCCGCGAGAATGCGACGCGCTCGGCGCGAGCGCACGCTTGCGTCGATTTGAAACGCAGTCCGGTGCTGGGCCCAAAATGGAGCGAGCGAGGCGAGCGGCAGCGCAAACACATAACCGTGCACGGAACCGATGATGAGGCTTTGGCCGACGATAATCGGTGAACCGACGTTGAAGCCGTCGATCATTTTCTTCTTACCCAGCACCGCCCCCGTTCGTGCGTCGACCGCCCACAGGTAACCGCCGAGGTCGCCGAAGTACAGCCGGCCGGCGGCGGCAACCATCCCGCCTTTTACCGGTCTCGCAACGCGCAAACGCCAGCGAACCTTGCCCGAACGGGTATCGATTCCGAACACCTGCGGAACGATCGCGCTGCCGACATACATCGTGTTGCGATAGATAAGCGGAATGGCTGCAGCGTTGTTGATCGGCACCGTCCCTCGCGCCAGCGGCACATCCCAGACGATTTTGCCGTTGTCGCCGCTCAGCGCGTAGGCGTGCTGAATCCCGGGAGTCGTGTAGCCGACGAAACCAAACCGGCTGTCCGCGGGGCGGGCGAGATACATGCCGTAAATGTAACGACCGTCGCTTGCCTGCGGGCAGTCGTCGAAGGAACCGGCTTGGTCCGAAAACCGCGTCCTCCAGATGATGCGACCATCCGTACCGTCGAACGCGATGACCGAATTCGGATAATCACCTGAGGTGACGACTTCGTTCCCGCGAAAGTTGTTGGCGGCTGACATCGTAGCCGTCGAGCGTAGATATTCGCGCCATCTGTACCGACCGTCGGCGGCGTCCAGCGCAAAAAGCATTCCGGCGGCATCGTGCTCTTCGTAAACACCGTTGATGACGGCACCCGTCGGCATGGCGCTACCCGGCACTTGCCAGCGCCACCGCTCCTTCCCCGTTCGCTCATCGACGCCGAACAAGCCGCTGGGGCCTTTGCCGAGCAGCAAGTAATTCGGCGGATCAAACGTCGTGCCGTAGTTGTCGCCTTCGCCGATGACCACGACGTCTTGCGCGATCAGCGGTGCCGTCATGATTTGGTTGTCCGCGGTGAACGTCCATCGTACGTGGCCGGTACGCAGCTCAAAAGCGTAGAGCCGATGGTCGTTACTCGTAACGAAGAGCGTGCCTCCAGAAACCGTCGGGCTCGACGAAATTCCGGCACCGGTCTTATGCGTCCAACGGACAGCGATCTTAGCGTCTGCGGCAATGACCGGATTCAATTCCGGATTGAGACGAAACGCCTGCCATTGCGGCGGCAACGGCTCGCTCTTCGGCCTCCCGGACGACGCGCAGGCGCATACGAGGAGAACGAGCAGCAGGCACGCCTTGGCGGCGACGTTCATGCCCGCGGCTTATTCGCTTTCCCGGTCGGTTCCCGCGTTTGCTTCCATCGAACGCCATCCGGGGTCTGCAAAGCCGGCAAGGGACATCGCTTCCTTACCGAACCGTGCGGCATGGCCGAGACATCCAAACCCGTCGCACGCGTCTCCGATATCCCGGACGGCACGACCAAACGCATCGAGATCGACGGCGAAGCGGTCCTGCTCTGCAAGACGGACGGTGCGCTCTACGCGATCGAGGACGTCTGCACGCACGACGGCGGCGAGCTCGAGCAAGGCACCTTGGAAGGATGCCGCATCGAATGTCCGCGTCACGGCGCATACTTCGACATCCGCACCGGTGAAGCGCTCACATTGCCGGCTGTCGTTCCGGTTCGCACATTCCCCGTGCGAATCGCCGGCGACGACGTGTACGTCGATCTCTGAACGCGCAAAACCCGCGGCGCCACGCCGCGGGCTTTGCTGATACGATCGTTTTTCGGTTTAGGGGTTGGTTACCGTCTGCGGTTCGCCCGAGAGCGGCGCGGTAGGAAGACCGACGAAGTTCCTACCGATCGGCGTGCCGACGCCGAGGATGATGTTGTAGCCGGTTCTTCCGGCCGGTATGTACTCGATGCCGTTGTAGGACGGGATGCCTTGATGGAAGTAATGCCCGGAACCCTGTTTGGCGGCGAGGGAGTAGAGGTCGTAGTTTTCGTTACCCGCGCGGCTATGCGTCACGGATTCCTTGACCGCGAGTAGACCGGCGAATTCCGGCGC
>JALYUD010000086.1 GCA_030853905.1 Vulcanimicrobiota bacterium | reverse complement strand
GCTTGATCTTCGTTCCATGCGCCGCCTTCGTGCATCAGCTTCGCAAGCTGTTCGCCGCCGAGGGCATCGCGGAGCGCTGCGAGCATCCTATCGTATTCTTGCTGTTCGGTGTACTCGCGCTGCGCTTCCAGGGCCGTAAGGCGCGCGTCGACGTAACCTAACAGCCGGGCCGCGCGAGTACGATCGGTCGTTTGCGGTGCATCCGCTCCTGCGGGACGCAACGCGGCGACCGCCCCCAAATGCTGCAGCGTGAAGGCAATACCCACGTCGTCCTGCACGCCGCGACCAATGGCAAGCACTTCGTGAGCCCGTGTGCGCGCCTCGCCGTTCTGTCCCAGCGCAACCAAGTACGCGGCGACGTTGCATAGAGCGGTCGCGACGTTGAGCGAGGTGTCGCTCGCGCGATACGCGGCAAGTGCGTCAGTTGCCAAGCGCAGCGCCGCCGGCGCGTCGCCGCCGCGGAACTCCAGCTCGGCGAGATTGTTCGCAACGCTTGCCGCGAGCCGTTCGGCGCCGCTGAATTCGGCGATCGCCAACGCCTCGACAAAGCGCGCCCGCGCCCCGTCAAGATCATCGGCGAATTGGCGCGCGAAGGCGAGGTCTTGCAGCACTCCGCCGGTGAATCGCGGGACGCCAAGCGTTCGCGCGGCTGCGAGCGCTTCCTCGAGCAGCGCCTCACCTTCCGCACGGGAGCCCACATGGATAAGCGCACGGCCCGCAAACCGCTGCGCCTCGGCGCTTCGGCGCAGGTCGGGCAGTTCGCGATAGCGTCCCAGCGCGCGCCGTGCTGCCGTGTAGCTTGCCTTGTACTGCGTAAGCGCTGTGTCAAGCGCAGCTTCGGCGAGATCGAGCTTGGCAATGACCGCTGCCGGCGTTGCCGCATCGACCGATCCGAGAGCTTCATGCACCCAGCGCCGCCCCTCGGCCGCGGCTAGGATGCCCCACGCCCGGAACAACGCGCCGGCCAGGCGCTGTCCCAGCGCCACGTCGCCCCGCTCCCTAAGCGTCCACTCGAGCGCCGCCCGCCAGTTCTCCAGTTCCGGCTCGACCTGCAGCAGCCACGCCCGGTCGGGCGTCGTGTCGTAGGCGGCCTCGAGTCGCTCGGCGCGTTCGGTGTATGCCGCCGCGTGGGCGCGAGCAATTTCTGCGTTATCGCCGCAGTCCCGTAGTTTACCGCGCGCGTACTGGCGGGTCGACTCCAAGAGCCAATAGCACGTCTCGGTCCCGAGCGGCTCCGCTTGCAACAGCGACTTTTCGACCAGCGACGAAAGTCCGTCGAGCACCGCCATCTCGTCGAGGGGCTCGACGGCGAAGGTGCGGCCGCCGGCAAGCGCATCGGCGTTACGCGCACCTTGGGCTACGAGCGTCGTATTCCCGTCCGCGCCTGCGTTCGAATTCGGCACACCCTGCGCCGCGCATACGGCGGTCGCGGACTCGAGTGCGAAGCCGCTGGGGAAGATCGAGATCGTGCGGAAGAGCGCACGTTCTTCCTCCGATAGTAGGTCGTAGCTCCAGTCGATCAGCGCCCGCATCGTCCGGTGACGCGGCAGGGCGCTGCGGTCGCCGCCGGTCAGCACGCGGAAGCGTTCGTCGAGTTTCTGCAAGAGTTGCCGCGGCGAGAGCACTTTGATTCGGGCAGCCGCTAATTCGATCGCCAGCGGAATGCCGTCGAGGCGTCGGCAGATTTCGGCGACGTACGGCGCATTGTCGTCGGTCAATGCAAAACGGACGTCGGCGGCCCGGGCGCGATCGCCGAACAGCATGGACGCTCCGCTGGCGAGCAGTGCCTGTGCGGAAACGGCCCGGTCCCTCGTCGGCACCGCAAGAGAGGGCATCCGATACACCTGTTCGCCCGCGATGTTCAAGCGTTCGCGGCTGGTCGCAAGAACGTGCACGTCGGGAGCGCCGCGCAGGATCGCTGCGGTAACGTTGCGCGCCTCATCGATCACATGCTCGCAGTTGTCGACGATCAGCAACAGGTGTTTCCGTTTGAGAAACGCGAGCAGCGTTTCCAGGGGCGGTCGATCCGACGATTCCTGTAGGCCCAGCGTATGTGCGATCACGTTCGGAACGAGCGATGGATCGGACGTCGGCGCCAGTTCGACGAGCCACACACCGTCGCCCGAACCATCGAGCAGTTCGGCACCGATTTGCTGCGCGCAACGCGTCTTGCCGGCTCCACCCGTTCCGACCAGCGTCACCAAGCGGTTCTTCTGCAGTAGCGCTTTGATCTTGGCCACCTCATCATCGCGGCCGACGAATGAGGTGAGCTGCTGCGGGAGATTGTTGGGCAACGCGTCGAGTGAGGGGAGCGCGGGAAACGTCTGCGACAAGCCCGACGCGACGAGCTGGTAGACGTTCTCGGGCCGTGCAAGATCTCGCAGCCGATGCGAGCCGAGATCGTGCAGGCTGCTTTGCGCCGGCATCTCGCCTTGCAGCAGATCGGCCGCGGTGCCGGAGACGAGCACCTGACCGCCGTGCCCGATTGCGAGCAACCGCGCCACGCGATTGACCGTAGGGCCAAAGTAGTCGGCGTCGCGCTCATCGGCCGTTCCGGTGTGCAGTGCCATGCGCACGCGCACTCCGTCGACGGCCGAGAAATCCTCGGCGAGCAGCGCGTGTTGCGCATCGAGCGCGGCCTGTACCGCCTCTTTCGGTCGCGCGAAGACCGCGCAGAACGCATCGCCGATCGTCTTGAAGACGTGACCATGATGTGCTTCGATCGCGCGGCGCAGCAACGCATCGTGCCGTCGCACGGCATCCTGCATCGCCGGGCGACCACGCTCCCAACGCTCCGTGCTGCCCTCGATGTCGGAGAACAGAAACGTGACCGTCCCGGTCGGAAGACCGGCTGGCGGTAGTATCCCGTGCAGGGGCAGCCCGCCGCTCACGCTAGGCCGTTTCGCCGCTGTCAGGCTTTACGCTCTAAGTTGCAGGATACGCCTTACGAGGCGCGCGTGAGCGCTCGCCAAAGCGTTCAGTTTCGCCAAAGCGAACGGTGCGTTTTCATTTCGTTTTTGTTCCGCGTTATCAGCCTTCGTTTCGATTTACCGCATCCGCGGCTTTGCCCCCGATTAGTTCGAGGCGGTTTCCGAAGGGGTCGTCGACGTACGCGTGCGGGCGGCCGTCCTCGAAGGTTCCGGCTTCGGTCAGTGAATAGCCGGCCGCGGCGAGACGCGCGAATAAGGCGGCGTAGTCCGCGCAAAGGAGTGCCGGGTGCGCCTTGCGCGCCGGCACGAAATTGGGGTCGACGCCGAGGTGGAGCGCGACCGGACCGCTCGTGAACCAGACTCCGCCGCGGCCGCGCAACGCCTCGGGTTTGGGAATTTCGGTCATCTCGAGGAGCCCGGCGAAGAATCCGCGCGCCCGGTCTTCTTCCCCGGGAGGCATAGCGAGCTGGACGTGGTCGATCGCGCGAAACGGGGCGGCACCGTCACGTGTCATAAGGGTTAACTATGCGGCGCGCGAACGGGGAAACTCAAGTTGAAAGGTCGGTGCGGCGATGACGTTGCGAGCGTGGCTGGCGGGTGCGGTTTGCGCTGGTTTCGTGGCGACGGCCGGGTGCCTCGCCGCGGCGGAAGGGCTTCGCATCGTACCGGTCGACCCGCTGCCCGGCGCCCACGTGTCTTCGGAGCGGCCGACGATCGAGTTTGAGATCCATACGGTCGACAACGCGACCGTCAGCCGCAACGACGTCAACGTGACCCTCGATGGACTCGACGCGAGTCGTGAGTTGCAGATCGCCGGCACGCGGCTCGACATCGTGCCGCACGACCGGCTCAACCTCGGAGCGCATCAGATCGACGTCAGCGTCGAGGCTTCCGATGGCGAACGAGCGGTGGACCATTGGACCTTCACGGTCGATTCGAACGACGCGGCGGTGCCGACCGTCCGTGACGATACGTCGGCGAACGACGCGGGCGGCGCTTATTCCGAGGGAAGCGGCGGCGAGGGCGGTTACAATCACGGCGGCGGCTATGGCTACGGTAATTACGGTTACGGCGGCGGCGCCTATGGATTGCCGTACGGTTACTATCCGGGCTCGGGCGCGTTCTTTCCGGTTGGTTATGGACCGTACTATGTTGGTGAACCGCTAAACTTCATTTACAGCGGCCTTGGACTCGGCGGTTTCGTGACCGTCAACGGGTTTCCGGGGCAGTATCCGCTCGTCCCGTTCGCGCCGTATTACTATTTCGTCACGGTTCCCGTGCCGGCTAATTACAACGGCGGCACGCCCGTCGGGGTCTGCCATCTTCCCCACGACCGTCGCCGCCTCTTGAGCAGCCGGCCCGTGACGGTCGAGCATACGCGTCGTCCGGCCGGGACACGGGCCCCGTCTTGGGTCAGGCCCGGCTGGCGTCCGACCTTAGCTGCACTGACAACGTTGCCCGGCACCCCGAACACGGTACGCCACCTTCTCGCGCAGCGTGCCGCGAACGGCGCCTGGGCGAGCGTTCGGCCAGGTTCGGTGACGATCGTGCATTCGGCTTTGGGCTCGCGCACCGTCGAACCGCGCATCGTCCCGACGGTTCCTCATCCCGTTGCTCCGATGCCGCATGCGGTGACCGTGCCGCATGTCGTTCCAGAGACATCCCACGGTGTCGTCAGCGAGCCGCGCAACATTCCCGAAGTGCCGCGCGTGTCCGGCTTGACGCCGTTGAGGCCGGACTTCAGTCCCGCAGCGCCGCATTTCGCGCCTTTTGCACCGCATTTCGCTCCGCCGGCTTCTTCTTACGTCGCTCCCGCGCCGCTCGCGCCGCGGGCTGTCGCACCGGTGATGCACGCGGCACCGGTGGTACACGCGGCACCGGTTTCCGCACACATCTGAACGCACGCCGCCGAACCGGATTCGGAGCGGGTGTCCCGCACGTTTTACGGGGGCTCTTTCACCTGTGAACACGCGCCGGTAAACCGACTTCGCTAGGGCGCATGCGCGCAGCCGCGGCCGGCCGGCGTACGGCGGCGAGGGCGGCTTGGCCTAGTGCGAGACCGCCGTCATTCGGCGGGACGATCGCGTTGAGCCACAGCCGCTCACCCAGACGTTCGCGAAGGAGCCGCGCGAGTAAGCCGTTCTGGAATACGCCACCCGAGCAGACGACGGGGAGAGCCGGGCAACTGTTCGCGATGGTAACGATCGTGTCGGCGATCGCTTCATGGAAGGCATACGCGATTCGAGCCGGCGCGCAGTGGGCGAGTCGGTCGGCGACGATCGCCCGCACCAGCGGGCGGTAATCGAGTTCGCCGTCAACGTAGGGAAAGGCGTACGCTTCGCGCGGCGGCGAGTCGGACGACGGACCGGACGCCGCCGAGGCGATATGCTCGAGCCACATCGCCGCCTGTCCTTCAAAGGTCATCGCTCGCGTGAAGCCCAGCAGTGCCGCGACGGCGTCGAATAAGCGCCCGATCGATGTCGTCGTGAAGCAACGTACGTTGCGTGCGATCAGCTGCCGCGCGACCGCGTAACGCTCGTCGAACGAAAACGGCGGCCGCGTGAAGTCCGGCTCGGCCGTATCGGAAGTCTGGAACCCGAGCTCGGTCAGAAACCCCGCCGCGGCTTGGACCGGGAAGCGAGCCGCGGCATCGCCGCCCGGCAACGGCGCGGAGCGCAAATGCGCGATGCGCGCGAAACCGTCGACCAACGTGCCGCTGAAAAACTCGCCGCCCCAAATCGTCCCATCGTCGCCGAAGCCCGTGCCGTCGAAGGCGACGCCCAAAATAGGCGTATCGAACGCGCCGCGTTCGGCCAGGACACTGGCGACGTGCGCGCGGTGATGCTGAACCGCGAGCGTTTGGGCGCCTAGGCTTTGTGCGATCTCCGTCGAGACGTATTCGGGGTGAGCATCGTGCACGACCAGCAGATCGCTGCGATCGACTTCGTACATCGCGCACAGATCTTCGATCGTCGCTTCGCACGATTCGCGAGCGGAACGATGGTCGAGGTCGCCGATGTGCTGGCTCGCGAACACTTGCCCGTCGACGACGAGCGCGAGCGCGTTCTTTAAATCGCCGCCGAGCGCCAGGATCGGCCGTGTCGTGGGCAACGTCGCGACGGCCATCGGCGCGAAGCCGCGGCCGCGGCGCAAGATTGCCGGTACCCCGGCAGTGACGCGTAGGAGCGAATCATCGAGCCGTCGTGCGATCGGCCGCTCGCCGATCAGGAACGCGTCGGCGATTCCGTCGAGGCCGACCAGGGCGTCCGCGTCATCGTAAGCGATCGGCTCGCTCGAACGGTTCGCGCTGGTCAGGACGAGTACGGGCGGCGCACCCGCAGCGAAGAGCAGATGATGCAGCGGCGCGTAGGGCAGCATCACGCCGAGCTCGTCGTTGTCCGGCGCGACGCCGTCGAAGACGGTCCGCGCCGGTGCGAGCACGATCGGTCGCGCGGTCGAAGCGAGTTGCGCTTCAAACGAATCGTCGACTGCTACGACCGCTCGCGCCGTCGCCAGGTCGGCGGCCATCAGCGCAAAGGGCCGCTCCTTGCGGAACTTGCGCTCGCGCAGCGCCGCGACCGCGCGCGAGTTGCGCGCGTCGCAGGCGAGATGATACCCGCCGATGCCTTTGAGCGCGACGATGTCGCCGGCACGCAAACATTGCGCCGCGGCCGAGATCGCGTCGTATCCACGCGGGGCCGGCGGGTCGTCACGCCGTTCCGATAGCGGTGCTCCGGCAGCGGAAAGCGACGCTCGGTCCGATTTACGTCCGGGTGTGCCGCCCGTGCGGAATACGTACGTTGGCCCGCAGACGGGACAGGCGACTGGTTGAGCGTGAAAGCGGCGGTCCGCGGGATCGTGATATTCGGCGGAGCAACGGTCGCACATCGGCCACGCTGCCATCGTCGTCGCGGCGCGATCGTAGGGTAACGAGCGGACGATGCTGTAGCGTGGGCCGCAGTCGGTGCAGTTGATGTAGGGATAGCGATAGCGGCGATCCCCCGGATCGAAGAGTTCTCGCAGACACGGGTCGCACGGTGCAAGATCGGGCGCGATACGAACGGTCGGCTTGACGGCGGCATCGCTGGGGCGAATCTCGAACGTGGGCAAGCCCCGGCATGGTGCGACGCGCACGCTCGTCGCCGTGATGCGCGCCGCCGGCGGCGGCTCGTGCACGAGCGCGTGGGCAAACGCAGCGAGTGCATCGGGCGCGCCTTCGGCGAAGATTTCAACGCCTTCCGCGCCGTTTTTCACCCAGCCGCATAGGTCCAAGCGCCGCGCCAGCCGATAGGTGAATGGGCGAAAGCCGACGCCTTGAACGACGCCGCGAACCTGGATTATTCGGGCGCGACGAAGCACGAGCGGCCGCTCATCCCGATCTGCACGACCTTGCCGTCGTCGACGAGGACCGGAACCGCCAGCGGGGTTCCGCAGAGGGTCACGAGCCGCTGCCGCGCCGCCGCGTCTGCTTCGACATCGTATTCGACGAACGCGCGACCATCGAAGTGGAGGTCGTCGCGCAGTTCGGCGGTGTAGGGACAGCTTTGCGTCCCGAACAGTTCAAGCGCCATCGTACCCATCATCTACCGCTACGCAAGGTCGCGCGTTATTCAAGCGCGATCGCGAACCCGCTCGAGCGCATGGCGCAGGACGTGATAGACCGCGGCTTGCGTTTCTTGGATGCGCGGGATATCGTCGGAGGCAACGACGATCGCGTGGTCGCACAAGCCGCGCCGCACGATCTCGCCGCCGTCGTAGCCCAGGAGCGCGACGGTCAGTAAGCCCCGCGCGCGTGCCGTCTCGAGCGCGGCGACGACGTTCTTCGAGCCGCCGCTGGTCGAAAAGGCGAACGCGACATCGTGCGGACGCGCCTGCGCAATCACTTGTCGCACGAACGTCAACTCCATTCCGACGTCGTTGCCGACGGCGGTCAAAATCGCCGGCTCCGCCGCAAGCGAATGTGCTGGGATCGGACGCAAGTCGCCCTCGGGCGCGATACAATCGAGTGCGAAGTCCGTCGCGTCGGTCGCAGACCCGCCGTTGCCGAACGTCAGCACTCGGCCGCCCTGTGCAATGCGCTCGACGATCGCCACAACAGCGCTCGCGATCGCAGCGGCTTGCGTGGCTGCGAGCGTGTCGCGCAGGCGTTGCCCGTCGGCGGCCTTGCGGACGATCGAGCGCGCGACCGCTGTGCGATCGGTCGGCGTGCCGACCCCCAAGAACGGGTAGAGAAACGACGCCGAACCGCCGTCGAACACGTCCCCCTTTCCCAAGGACGCTTGCGATGCGTGTTCGAGGAAGACGTGCACGCTCTCGTATAGGCAGTGCCCGAGCAACTCGAAAAGTTCTTGGTGCACGTGCACGTCGTTCGTCGGCGATTCGAACGCGTAATCGGCTTGCAAGCCCGGCAGTGCAAACGTGAGGACGCCGCGCTCGCGCGCGCGGGCCAGACTGGCGACAACCGCATCGTCGCCTTGCGGTGGGCCGAGTCCGATCGCGATGTCGTCCGGGGTCGCCAGCGCCTCGAGCATCGCCTCATAGGCACTGCTGGCATCAAGGGCGGGAAGGGCACGCTTGCCGACGATGACGGGATGCACGAACTCGACGGAGAGATGCGCCGCGTCAGTCGCATAAGCGCCGCGCCCGAAGGCGAAGAGGCGCCCACCGCGTTCGAAGCGTTCGGCCATTGCCGCGCAGCTTTCCGTCAGGCGGAAAGCTTCGCGTTCAAAGAACGGCGCAATGATCGCATCGCGCGCGCGCAACTCGCCGGCAATCGACGCTGCAAGCGGCGCCAGTGCTCGCGTGTCGCTTAGCATGCGGGCACCCCTGAGGATTCGACTTCGTCGAATCTGTTGCGTTCGACCTGCGGCCGATCCGCCCGTCGTCGCCCGTCGGACAAAGTCGGACGGGCTCCTGCGCATCGCTGCACGCCAACGGGTGACGCGGCGCATGCGGCGCTCTGCATCAACATATGCGCGGCAGCGGGTCGCCGACGAGCATGTCGATCGTGCGCGTTCCGCCGTACGGCGTAACGCCCAGCACCGTGCGCGCCGGCGCGGCGCGCACTTCGCCGATGAGCGCCGCATCTTCGCCGCCTGGTACGGCGCGCACCGCGGCGAGCGCTCCCTCCGCCACGTCCGCGGCGACGAGCGCCAAAAACTGCCCTTCATTTGCGATGTGGAGCGGATCGAGACCGAGCAACTCGCACGCGCCGCGCACTTGCGGCCGCAACGGAACGGAGGCTTCCTCGATCACGATGCCGAGGCCGTTTTCGCGAACGAGTTCGTTCAGTGCCGTAGCGACGCCGCCGCGAGTCGGGTCCCGCATCCAGCGTAGACCGGCCGCACAGTGCGACAATAGCGCAGCGACGAAGGGCCACACGGAGCGCGTATCGGACTGCAAGGTCGATTCGATTTCGATCTCGCCGCGGGCGAGCAAAATCGTGATCCCGTGATCGCCGATCGGACCGCTGAGCAATACGCGGTCGCCCACCTTGACGGCGCGTGGATCGAGCGCCGCGTCGCCGGCGACTTCACCGACACCGAACGTCGTCACGTACATGCTGTCGCAGGCGCCGTGTTCGACGACCTTCGTATCACCGCCGACGATCGCGACCCCGGCGCGCTCGGCTGCGGCTGCCATCGCCGCAACTTCGGCTCGCAGCGTCTCGGCCGGTAAGCCCGCTTCGAGGACGAATGTAGCGAGCAAAGCGCTCGCTCGCGCCCCGGAAACCGCGAGATCATTGACGGTGCCGTTGACCGCGAGTTCCCCGATCGATCCCCCCGGAAATTGCAGCGGACGCACGACGTAGCCGTCGGCCGTCGTTGCGACGCGCAGGCCGCCGAGTGAAAGGACCGCCGCGTCGGAAAGCGTTACCAGAACGGGATTGGCGAACGCCGGTGCAATCAGCCCTTCGATCAGCCGCCGCGAAGCTTTGCCGCCGGCACCGTGCGACATCTCGATGCGTGCGTCGTCGAAGCGCACTCGCCGAACCGTCGCCGGAGCGACCGCGGTCCCATTACCGGCCATTAGGCCTCAACTGCTTCTGCTTCTGCTTCTGCTTCTCGATTCGCGTAGCGATAATAGGCCGCGCAAGCGCCTTCACTTGAGACCATCAGCGCGCCGACGGGCCGTTCGGGGTTGCATTCTTTGCCGAAGAGTTTACACTGCGGCGGCTTGAGCACGCCCTTGAGAACCTCGCCGCACTGCGCGGCCTTGGGATCGGTAACGCGGACGCCGGGAATCTCGAACTGTACTTCGGCATCCCAGGCACTGAACTCCGGGCGCAGGGCCAGCGCTGATTGTGAAATGAAGCCCAAGCCGCGCCATTCGAAGTAAGAGCGCAGCGCGAAGACACGGGCCAGAACGCCGAGCGCCGAACGGTTGCCGTCGAACGGAACGATGCGCCGGTATTGGTTTTCGACCTTCGCTTCGCCGGCGTGCAGTTGCCACACGATCCAGAGGATCGCTTCGAGGATGTCGAGCGGTTCGAATCCGGCGACGACGACGGGCTTGCCGTAGTGCGCGGCGATGAATTCGTACGGCCGGCAGCCCGTGACCGTCGAGACGTGCCCCGGACCGACGAAGCCGTCGATCCGCATGTCGGGTGAATCCAAAATGGCCCGCATCGCCGGCACGATCGTGACGTGATTGCAGAACACCGAAAAGTTCCTCAGCCCGAGCGCCTGCGCGCGCAGTAAGGTCAGCGCGGTCGAGGGCGCGGTCGTTTCGAAACCGATCGCGAAGAAGCAGACGTGCTTATCGGGGTTTTCCTGCGCTAGACGCAACGCATCGAGCGGCGAGTAGACCATGCGGATGTCGGCGCCCGTCGCTTTGAGTTCGAGTGGCGTGCCGGCGGTGCCCGGCACGCGCAGCATATCGCCGAAGCAGCACAAGATCGTGTCGGGATGGCGCGCGATCGAGAGGCCGTCGTCGACGCGACCGGTCGGCAAGACGCAGACGGGACATCCGGGCCCGTGCACGAGTTCGATGTTTTCGGGCAGCACATCGCGCAAACCGTGCCGATAGATGGCGTGCGTGTGACCACCGCAAACTTCCATGATGCGGTAGTGACGGTCCGGGTCGACGGTGTTCGCCAGCTCGCGAGCGACCGTTCCGATCAGTTCCGGATCGCGGAATTCATCGACGTACTTCATCAGCGCTATGCTCCCGCGGTCGTCGCGCCCTCCCCCGTGAGTTCGGCGAAGTGCAGCTCACTCGCCGCACCGTTCGCGTTCTCCGTGGCGACGTGCGCTCCGCTCAATGGTCGCGCCCCGGGCCCGTCTTCGAACTGGGGCGGCCCTTCCACGTTAAAATGGTCGAACGTGTACCCGCGAACTTCCTCGAGAGCCAGTTCGTCTTCGCCCATGGCCCGCAGCATCCGTAGCTGATCGCGCGCTTCTTCTTCGCCGATCTTGCTTAGCGCGAAACCGACGTGGATCAGGATCCAGTCGCCCGGCACCACGGGCGCATCTTCTAGCAGTCCGACGTTGACGTTACGGCGCACGCCGCTGACGTCGACTTTGGCCAGCTGGGGCTGGGCCGCATCGAACTCGATGACCTGGCCGGGAATCGCGAGACACATCCTACGAACTTTCCTGCAATTGTGCAACCAAGTGTAAACGTACGTCGACCACCGGTGCTACGGTGAACATCAAAAAACGCGGCGGGCTGATTCCGAAGTGGCGGATGTCGAGCGGCAACTTCCCATCGACGCGCAGGCGATTGCCGTCAACGATCACGGCTAGCTCGCCTTCATAGCGGCGCGTGCGCCCGGCGAGCGTGATATCCCCGCTCGCGCGGTACCGTCCCGGCCCCGTGGGCCGTAACTCGCGCAGGTCGGCGACGACGCTGGGGCTGCGCTTGCTATCGAGCCGTTTCCACATTTCGCGATCCTGCATGTCGTTGCCCGAGCGCAATCGCTCGACCGGAAATTCGAGGTGCATCGAGGGCGCCGGCTCAAGGGATAGCGACGATTCTGACACGACAGCATCGACATAGCCGTGGACATCCGTCGCCGATCCCTTCACCGGATGCAAGCTGCTGCTGGCGACGAATTCGAGTTTCGTCTCGCGCGGCGCCACCACGTAGCGATTACATGCTGCGGATACGGACATAACGCATCAGATCGCTTTGCAACGTGCTCAACTCGCTGACGGCCTCGCCTTTTCGTGAACCCGCGATCGGCATCAGCATCGTTCCCGCCATCTTGCCGAGTTCGACGAGAAACGGCGGATCCCCCGACATCGCACGCATCATATCGTAGCGCTTGAGGTCGGTCAGCAGTGAACTGGAAACCCGCTCCGCGGCGAACGCAGCCGCGAATCCGATACCGCCCCAAATCAAACCTTTGACCATTGTCTCTCCTCCTTGGATTCGAGTAGTGATGCCGGCTGGAAATCCGCCTCGTGCCCCAGCGCCGCGGCGACGATTCGGCGGATCAATGGAAGCGCCGCGTCGACCGCGCGCTCCACGGCTGGTGAGAGGCCGATCCCGTCTTCCACAGTCGCGGGCTCGCAGCCGACGATCGTGAGCGGGGGAAGCTCGCCGCCGAGCATCCCCACGGAGGCGAACACGTTTTGCAAATCCATGCGATGCGCATCGGGCGTCTCGCCGGAGACGACGGGCTCGGGCTCGATCACGTAC
>JALYUD010000069.1 GCA_030853905.1 Vulcanimicrobiota bacterium | reverse complement strand
TACAACGCGCTCGAACCGTTTCCGGGCGACGCGATCCTCCGTGCGGCGCGGGAGGGCGACGCCGTTACGGGTTTCCAAATTCGCGTTCCCCACGCAAGCGGCATGCTCGAAGGGCACTATACGGCCGAGACGACCTTTCCGTCCGGCGACCACCGCAATCACCGGCCGCGCAGTTGGCTGACGAACGGGGTCAAGAAGATCGAAACATTGCGCTTCCTCGAAACCGCAGAGCGTACACTCGGGCAAGCGGCCATCTCGTGGCTGCTAGCCGAACCGAAGGTCATGACGGTGTTGCCGAACATTTACGATCGCTCGCAGCTGCTTGAGTTCGCTGCAGCGGGCGACATGCCGCCGCTCTCCGCCACCGAACTAAAGCGGATCGCTGAACTGTCCCGAGCGAATTTCGGCGTCGAGGAAGGACCAGCGCGGTACAAAGGCACGATGTCGTACGAGGAAGTCGCGGCCGCTGCCGTGGCGGTCATGTAGTTCATGCTGGAAAGCGTCCATTCGGCCGATGCCCCCAAGGCGATCGGCCCTTACAATCAGGCCATCCGCGCCGGCGACTTCCTCTTTTGCAGCGGCCAGATTCCGCTCGACCCGCAAACGGGCGACCTGGTCGCCGGTGACGTCGCCGCGCAAACACGCCGCGTCATGGAAAACATCCGCGCCGTCCTGACCGCCGCATCGGTCACCTTCGCCAACGTCGCCAAGACGACGATCTACCTCGTCGACATGGACGACTTCGCCGCGGTCAATGAAGTCTACGGAAGCTACTTTTCCGAGTCGCCGCCCGCGCGTTCAACCGTCGCCGTCGCCGCCCTCCCGCGCAACTCCCGACTCGAAATCGAAGTGATCGCCGAACTGTAGCGACCGCGCCGCAGAAAGCACATAGCGAAATCCGGGCGTGGAACGCGTTATTGCTTGGCGAGTTGTTGGCGGGCCGCTTGCGCCACGTCGGCTTCATCGCTGTGCGCCGCGAGGCGATACTGCTCGAGGGCGAGGTCGTGCTTCCCTTGTTCCGCGTACGTTCTGCCGAGCAGAAAGTGGAGACGACCGTCGTCGGGCGAAACGCTCAAGCCCTTGAGATAGGCGGCTTCAGCCTGCGGATAGAGATGGTGGACGTCGTAGTCGTAGCCAAGGTTGCCGTAGGCGTCGAGGGAGAGCGGTTGGATCGCCAGCGCCTTGAGATAGTCGGCGACGGCAGCCTGCCAATGGCCGTCGAGGTCTTCAAGGTAGCCCACGTCGACGATTGCCTCGGGACCGTCGGGACGCAAGCGGTTCGCATGCTCGAACAGCGGCCGAGAAGCGGCAGCATTATCGAGCGCAATGTACGCGTCACCGAGGTTCACGAGCGCGGAGTAGTTGTCCGGTTCGATCGACAGACAACGTTTGAGGGTGTCGATCGCGGTGTCGTACCGCGCCAGGTCAATGTACGTGCTGCCTAGTTCGGAGAGCACCGGGCAGGCGCGCGGCTCGAGTTCGAGTGCGCGCTGTAAGTAATCCGCCGCCTCTTGGTTTCGACGCAGGCTATGATACAGCGTGCCGAGGGCCAACTGCGCGCCGACGTCATTCGGGCGTTCGTCGGCATCGTGACGGAAGGGAGCGACGAACGCCTCAAGGTCGCCCCGCCTGCGGTGGAGATCGACCAGATACTCAAAGGCCGACGGAAGCGGCAAACTCTTTGTGAACTCGTTGATCGCATCGGGGATGCGATCCTCGAACGCATACACTCCGCCGAGTTGATTGTGCGTTTGACGATCGTCCGGCGAGTCGCGCAAAATCGTTTTGTAGGTCCGCTCCGCGGCGGCATAGTCCGCGTGCCGGTAATACAAGTCGCCGAGGTAGCGCGCCGGACCGAGCTCGTGCGGGTGCGTTGTGACATAGCCGGCCAGCGTGGCGATCGCGCCCTTCAGATCCCCGTCGGCGACGCGCTTGCGGGCCGCGTCGATCGCGGCCGTGTCGTCGACTTTAGCGTTCGATGCCGCTCCCGGCGAACTGGGGGCGGCACTCACGGCCGCCGAGGTGACGCCGAGCAGCCCGACGTTGAGAACGAGCGGCAGTAGCGCCGCACGCACGGCTCTCGGGAGAAGCGGATGCCGCCGAATCGCACCCATGCATGATGATTCGCGCCCGCCGCGTCACGTCCCCCGTCTACGCTGCCGCCTTACTGCCGTCTTGTAAGAAGGCTCAGATTCTTACTATGCCGCGTTATGGTCGGGTCATCGCCTTAGGGACGACGAGGCGGTCGAACTCGTCGGGTTCGACGTGGCCTAGGGCGACGGCCGCTTCCTTGAGGGTCGAGCGGTCGTGGTGCGCCTTTTTGGCGATCTGCGCGGCCTTATCGTAGCCGATCTTCGGCGAGAGGGCGGTGACGGTCATCAACGATTCGCCGAGATACTTTCCGATGATGTCTTCGTTGGCGCGCAAGCCCTCGATGCAATGGATACGAAACATCGCGCACGCATCGCGCAAGAGCGTCGTCGAGTGCAGAAAGTTGTAGATCATCACCGGGTTGAAGACGTTGAGTTCGAAGTTGCCTTGCGAGGCGCCGAAGCTGATGGCGGCATCGTTTCCGTACACTTGAACGACGACCATCGTCACGGCCTCGCACTGCGTCGGGTTGACCTTGCCCGGCATGATCGAACTGCCCGGTTCGTTCTCCGGCAGCGACAACTCGCCGATGCCCGCACGCGGCCCCGAACCGAGCCAGCGGATGTCGTTCGCGATCTTCATCAGCGCCGCGCCGAGTTGCTTGAGGGCGCCCGAGGCGAACACGAAATCATCGTGCGAGCCGAGCGCCGCGAACTTGTTCGGGTGCGAACGCAGCGGAAGGCCGCTAAGCTCGCTCAGTTTCTTCGCCGCGCGTTCGCCGAATTCGGGATGGGCGTTGAGCCCCGTGCCGACCGCCGTTCCGCCGATCGCCAGATCGTAAAGGTGGTCGAGCGCCTCGTTGATCGCAACGGTTGCGCGATCGAGTTGGCTGACGTAACCGGAGAACTCCTGGCCGAGCGTCAGCGGCGTCGCATCTTGCAGGTGCGTGCGGCCGACCTTCACGAGCTCCGACCACTCCTTTGCTTTGGCGTCGAGCGCGTCGCGCAGCGCTTTCACCGCGGGCAGCATGTCGACGATCGCCTCGGACGCCGCCATGTGCATCGCCGTCGGAAATGTATCGTTCGACGATTGCGACATGTTGACGTGGTCGTTCGGGTGGACGGGTTTCTTCGAGCCCATCTCGCCGCCGGCCAGCTCGATCGCACGATTGGAAATCACTTCGTTCACGTTCATGTTCGTCTGCGTGCCGGAGCCGGTCTGCCAAACGCGCAGCGGAAAGTTCACGTCGAGTTTCCCCGCCACGATTTCGTCGGCAGCGCGAACGATCAGATCGGTTTTTTCGCGGTCGAGTTTGCCGAGATCGTTGTTGACCAGCGCCGCCGCTTTCTTGAGCGTCGCCATCGCGCGGATCACCTGTCGCGGCATCACGTCGAGAGGCCATGCGCCGTCGCCGATATCGAAGTTGACCAGTGACCGCGCTGATTGCGCCCCGTAATACTTGTCGCCGGGCACCTGCACCGCACCCATTGAGTCGGTTTCCGTGCGGGTCGCCGCACCATTGTGAGGAATCGTCGTAGCCATAGGGCCTTCTTCATCCGCCGCGTACGCAAATCCACCCAAGGTAGCATGGCTCGAGACAAACCATAAGGCGAAGTTCGTGGCACGGATCGTTGTCGTGCCGTGCCCGACGGTGTGTCGTCGGCCCGTCCGCGACGGCATGCTCGGTGCGCAGGCAACCGGACCTGGCGGCGCCGCTCGCGGAGGCGATGGTAAACGTCGTTATCGGGAGGGAATCGCAGTGCGCCGGTTTAGCATGAAAGATGCACAGCAGCGGATTATCGGTCGCCGAATTTGAAGGCGTGGTCGCCGACGCGATCGACTCGTTGCCCGAGCGTTTCGCCGATTTGGTGGAAAATGTCGCCATCGTCGTTGAGGACGAGCCGGGCGCCGACGATCTCGAGAGCCTTGGCGACGGCGGAGCGAAAGGTGAGTTGCTCGGGATTTATCGCGGCGTGGCGCTCACGCAGCGAGGCATCGGGGCGCCGCTGTTGCCCGACCGGATCGCCATTTTTCGAGGACCGATCAACCGCGTTTCCCCCAGCCGCGCCGACGCGGTCGACCAGGTGCGTAACACCGTCATTCACGAGTTCGGCCATTACTTCGGGCTAGGCGACGACGAGATGCCGCATTGAGCGCCGATCCGCTGGTTTACCGTGGGTACACACAGCGGCAACTTGACGAACAATATGATACGAGCGTGCCGCTGGGCGGTTCGCCCGAGCCGTATTTCGAGCGGTTCCGCGCCGCCAGTGCAGCGGCTCGCACGAGTCTGCCGTTCGAGTCGCTTCGTTACGGCTCGCATGAACGGGAAACGGTCGACGTCGTCGCGGCGCGAGCACCGGGAGCGCCGCTGTTTTTCTTCGTGCACGGCGGCTACTGGCGGCGCATGTCCAAGAACGAATTCTCGTTCGTCGCAACGCCTGCCGTGCAAGCCGGCGCCGCGGCCGCCATCGTCAACTATCCTCTGGCGCCGGAAGCGTCATTGGATCGCATCGTCGCATCGGTGCAACGCGCGTGCGCATTCGTGCTTGAGCAGGCCGAACGTTTACGATTCGATCCGCGGCGTTTGGTCGCCGGCGGACATTCGGTTGGGGCACAGCTCACAGGCGTCCTGGCGGCGCACGCCGAGTTAGCCGGTCTCTTTTGCTTGAGCGGCCTGTACGATCTCGAGCCGCTCCGCTTCTCGACGATCAATGAGACGATCGCGATGGACGCGGCAAGCGCGGCGCGGAATTCACCGCTCCACCGTCGTCCGCGTGTCAGTTCGCCGCTGCTGCTCTCATGCGGCGAGCGGGAGCAATCCGAATTTCATCGCCAGCAGCGCGAGTACGCCGCAGTCTGGCGACGTTGGGACGGAACCGCGCGAGAACTACCGGCCCCGGGTCACGATCACTTCTCGATCGTGCTGGAACTGGCGAACCCGCAGAGTGCCCTTGCGCAGGCGCTCGGCTCATTACTACACCCTTACCGTCCCGTCAGGGCGTAACGGCAAGAGGCGCGGCGCTCCCGGCTTCGCCTCAGCCGGCCGGTCCGAGTAGTTCGTCGACCGTGAAGCTGATTTGCGGAAACTCGGAAAACGCCATGCTTTCGCCTGCACCCCGAACTTCTCGCACGGCATAGCCGAGATCATGCGGCTCGCGATGGATCTCCAGGCAGTGTGCGACGAGGTTGACGATCCAATATTCGCGTACGCCTGCCTTCGCGTAAACGCGCAACTTCGTTCCGCGGTCGTAGCGCAACGACGTCTCGGCACATTCGACCAGCGCGTAGACGTTGGATTGGTCCGGCTTTCCATGCCGGTAGTAGTCGTCACGCCGGTAAAGGACAGCGAAGTCGGGTTGGGGTTCCGAGATGGATGAAACACGAACGGGACCTTGTGGCATGATCATCGCGCGACCGGAGAGGCGCTGTACGAAGAGTTCCGTGAGCCGCAAAAGGCTGGAGACATGCGCTTCCCCCATTGGAGGCATCAGGATGATCTCGCCCTCGATGAGTTCCACCCGCTCCTCGGGACCGATGATCCCGAGTTCAGCCATCCGCTCGTATTCGTCCGCCGTGATCGGACGGCGCTGATAGTCAATCGCCATTTCACTCATGTCGATAGTAGCCTCCGCGGATGAACCGGGCATTTCCGGAACGTTACGGTTCTGCGCAAGTTCACAACGCACCACGCCGCTGGGACGAACCGGCCTGGCAAGTCTTTCTACGATGAAGCCTTGGCTTTCGCTTCACGGTACTCGCTGATGTGCTCGTACACGTCGTCGGGAAACCTCAAGTTTTTGTAGACGTTGCCGGAATCAGGATCGTCAGGATTGGGAATGATGGGGAAATCTTGCTGCGCTTGGTACTCGAGAATCTTGGCGCGCTTGGGCGGACTGTAGTCGGCCTGCTTTACCTGTAAGAGGAGCGCCCGCGCGTCGTCCTCGGAGAAATCACGATCCTGACGTAACGCCGCAACGACTTCACCGTCGCTGCCGAAGTGACGGGCGATCATCGCAAACACCAGGCGCCCGTAGTGCCCTATGTCTTCGCCCCGGCCGAGCGAATCGAGCAGGTGAACCATCATCGAGTCGGCGCGCATATCTTCAAACATGCCGGCTTCTACGCCGCGCGCCGTCGATATTCCGGGCGTCATGGCGGGGACGATCAGCCCGTTCGTCGCTATTTGACGAGCGGCAGAATGTCGCTGGGGGCAAACGGATAGAGACCGAGGCCTAAGGTGGCGATCGCGCACAGGACGACGCCCACCCACGGTAGCGCGCTGGCGGGCACGAAGCGTGGCAGGACGGGGGCTCCGACCGTTCGGGCGTACATGGCGCGTACGATCTTGAAGTAGGCGTAAACGCTGATTGCCGTTCCGACGATCAGCAGCACGGCGAGCCACACATAGCCCGTGTTCACGTCCGTCGCGAGGATCAGGATCTTTCCGGTAAAGCCGGCGGTCGGCGGCAGACCGGCGAGTGCGAGCAAGAAGAACGTCATGAGCCCGGCAAGGACCGGCTGTCGCTGCCCCAGGCCGGCGAACGAGGCGAGGCGCGAACCTTCGTCGTTTTCGCGCGAAAGCAGCGCGACGACCGCGAACGCGCCGAGGTTCATGAACATGTACGCGCCGAGGTAGAAGATCGCGTAACGCAAGCCCAGCGCGGATGTTCCGGCCATCGCGGCCACGATGTAACCGAGTTGCGCGATGCCCGAATAGGCCAGCAGCCGTTTTATGTCGGTCTGGGCGAGCGCGCCGACGTTCCCGACGATCATCGAGATCGCGGCGACGATCCACAGCGGAATGAGGATGGCGGCATGGTCGCGTTGCGGCAACGCGGCGTAGGCGAAACGCGCGACGGCCGCAAGCGCTCCGGCTTTGGTGACGACGCTCATGAAGGCCGTCACCGGCAGCGGTGCGCCCTCGAAGACGTCGGGCGTCCAGACGTGAAACGGCGCGAGGCTCAGCTTGAAACAGAGGCCGACCAAAAACATCCCGCAGCCGATGTCGAACAGCGCGGCGGAGATCGGCGGGTTCGCCAACGCCGCGAGCGCGATGCTGCCGGTCGCGCCGAACAAGAGCGCCATGCCGTACAACAAGAATCCCGATGCGGTCGAGGATAGGATCAAGTATTTGAGCGCCGCCTCGCGTGCACTGGCCCGAGCCGCAAGACCGCATAAACAGTAGAGCGCGAGCGACAGCAGTTCGAGCCCGAGGAAGATCATCATCAGGTTCGCTGCGCCCGCCATCAGCATCGCACCGGTCGCGCTCCACAACATCAGGGCGATCGCGCCGCCGATCTGATCGTCGCGCGCGAAGCCGTAGCTCATCAGCAGCGAGAAAATGGCCGCCACGATGACGATCCCCTCGAACACGATCGCGAAGCCGCCTTCGATGAAGGCGCCCCCGAAGGCAACGTACGGATGATGCCAGCCTTGCAACGCGACGATCCCCGCGATGATCAGCCCGACAATGCCGAGCGCGATCGCCGATATGCGACGCGCCCGCCGCGGCAACATCAGATCGGCAAGGATCACGACGAGTGCCGCAACTCCGACGATCGTCGGCGGCGCGACAGCCGCCCAGTCGGCGCTGCCGAACGGAACGATCAGTTGCGGCGTCATCGTTGCGCTCCGCCCGAGTTCCACGTTTGGGCAAACGGTGAGCGATTCAAGGTGTACGCGCGCGCGCCCGGCATCGACGTAACGCCGGTCGTTCGCGCGATGGGACCCGGGTTCACGCCGAGCACGACGATCGCGATGACCAGCGGAGCGAGGGCGACGATTTCGAGCGGGCTCATGTCGCGGCGTTGCGGGAGGTCGGGGAGTTCGGGGCCGTTCATCATCCCTTGCACGATGCGCAGCATGTACGCGGCGGCAATGATGATCGGAACGAGCGCGACGACGGTCGGCCACAAAAAGCCGGCACGGTACAAGCCCGTCAGAATCAAAATCTCGCCCGCGAATCCGCACAATCCGGGGAGGCCCAGTGCCGTGAGCCCGAGGATCGTTACGC
>JALYUD010000063.1 GCA_030853905.1 Vulcanimicrobiota bacterium | reverse complement strand
CGGTAACACGGGTGCGCCACAAGCGCGCAATCGAACGCCGCGCGACCGCGCCGCCTCCCGGCGAAGCGGAGCATCGGGCGGGCGCGGAGACCAAAAAGGTGACGGCGCCGCTGATCGGCGTGTTCTACCGGGCTTCGTCGCCGGGAGCCGAACCGTTCGTCGAGGTCGGCAGCAAGGTGGAAGTTGGTCAGCCGCTGTGCATCCTGGAAGCGATGAAGCTCATGAACGACATCACGAGCGACTTCGCCGGCATCGTGCGCCGCATCTTACCGGAAAACGGCGCGCTCGTGTCACTGGGTGAGGAGATGTTTTGGATCGAACCGTAACCGCGCAGCCGCGAACCTTCCGCGTTCTGCTTGAGGAGCGCCGCGGCTTACTCGATGCCGACCGCTACGAAGCCGTCGTCGAAAAAATCGCCCGAACCTTGATCGCGGCATTCGAAGGTGGTCACAAAGTGTTGTGGTGCGGCAACGGCGGCAGTGCGGCCGACGCGCAGCATTTGGCCGCGGAATTCTCCGGACGCTTTCTGCGCGAGCGGCGCGGGCTGCCGTCGGAAGCCCTTTCGGTCAACACGTCGGCCGTTACGGCCATCGCCAACGACTACGGCTACGAGCGCGTTTTCGCGCGACAGGTCGAAGCGTTCGCGCAGTCGGGCGACGTCGTCGTCGGCATCTCGACGACCGGGAACTCGCGCAATATCGTGCTCGCACTCGAAGAGGCCAAGCGGATCGGAGCAACGACGATCGCATTTACCGGAAACGGCGGCGGTGAGAGCGGCGCCGTCGCCGACATCGCGCTCGTCGGGCCCGACGGTTACTCGGCGCTGGTGCAGGAAGTGCACATCACCCTCGGCCACATCGTCTGCGATCTGGTCGAGCAGCAGCTGTTCCCATCGGCGCCTTGAGCGGCATCACCGCGCGCAGACCGGCGGCCTTCCTCGATCGTGACGGAACCTTGATGGAGGACTCCGGCTACGTTGGCGATCCGGCGCGGGTGCGCGTGCTCGAGGGAGTCGCCGAAGCGCTCGTCGCGCTTGCCGGCGCGGGCTTCGCGCGCATCGTCGTCACCAATCAGTCCGGCGTGGCGCGCGGCTTATTTGGGGAACCCGACGTCGTTCGGGTCAACCGCGCGCTAGCCGACGAACTGGCGGTGCGCGGCGCCGTCGTCGACGCCTTCTACTACTGCACGCATCTCGCGGGCTGCGACTGCCGCAAACCATTGCCGGGCCTCGTGCGGCAAGCCGTCGCCGAGTGCGACCTCGATCTCGCGCGTAGCGTGATGTTCGGCGACCGCGGCGCGGACATGGTGCTCGCGCAGACGCTCGGCATCCCGGGAATCCTGGTCAACGAACTGCCGGGCTACGATGGGACCCCGCCGCTTCACCGTGCGCAAACCCTGCGCGACGGCGTGCGCTTTTTCTTGGAGCACGTCCATGCGTGACGGGCTTGCGCTCGACGGCGCCCGCGAACTGTTCGCACGCATGCGCGGCAAACGCGTGCTCGTCGTCGGCGACGTCATGCTCGACGAGTGGGTGTGGGGGCGCGTCTCGCGCATTTCACCGGAAGCACCGGTGCCGGTCGTCGCTGTTGACGATCATTCGTTCACCTTGGGCGGTGCCGGAAACGTGGCCAGCAATTTGTGCGCGATCGGCGCGCACGTTTCGTTCGCCGGTGCAATCGGAGACGACGCTGAGGGACGGCGCCTCGTGGGGCTGTTCGACGCCGCAAGCATCGAACGCACGGCAGTGATTGCCCTCGACGATCGTCCCACGACGCGCAAGACGCGCATCGTCGCGCACAACCAGCAAGTCGTGCGAGCGGATTGGGAATCGAGCGACGCGCTCGGGCCGAGCGACCGCGCGCGCATGTGTGCGCTCGTGGCCAAACGTGCCAAGGATGTCGATGCCGTCGTCCTGTCGGACTACGCGAAAGGACTGTTTTCGCGCGACCTGGTCGAAGCGGCGAGCGGTGCTGAGGTCGTGACCGCCGACCCGAAGCCGAAAAACATCGCGCTCTTCGCCGGCGTAACGTGCGTAGCGCCAAATGCCGCCGAGGCCGCTCAGGCGAGCGGCATTGCGATCCGCGACGACGCAACTCTCGACCGCGCCGGAGCGCAGCTGCTCGAACGGCTGGGTTGCCGTTACGTCGTCGTGACGCGCGGCGAGCGCGGCATGGCCTTCTTCGGTTCGCAGGGCGAACGTCTGCACATTCCGTCCGTCGCGCGGACCGTATTCGACGTCAGCGGCGCGGGCGATACCGTGATCGCCGTACTGACGGCGGCGCTCGCCGCCGGCGCGGATGCGGCGCTCGCGGTGCAGCTGGCAAATTACGCCGCCGGCGCTGTCGTCGAGAAACTTGGTACCGCGACCGCTTCGCCGGAAGAAGTACTTGCACTGGTCGACGCCGATGCCGGATGACTGAGCGGACCGGTGCACCGCTCTTCGAGGTCGACGAGGCCGCGCAATGGCGAGATGATCTGCGCGCGCGTGGCCAACGGCTCGTGTTTACGAACGGCGTCTTCGATCTGCTGCACGCCGGCCACGTCGCCTATCTTGCGTGGGCGCGTGCCCAAGGTGATGCGCTGCTGGTGGGACTCAACAGCGACGATTCGGTGCGTACCCTCAAAGGCTCGGAGCGTCCGCTCGTCGCGTTCGAAGATCGGGCCGCCGTGGTCGCGGCGCTCCGCAGCGTCGACGCCGTCGTCGGCTTTGCCGAACGGACGCCCGAGGTGCTGCTCGACCGTATCCGGCCCGACGTGCACGTCAAGAGCGCCCAATATCGCGTCGAAGATTTGCCGGAACGGATCGTCGTCTTGCAGCATGGCGGGATCATCACGCTGGCGCCGCACCAGTCCGGCAAGAGCACGACCGATATCGTTGCCCAAATTCGCCGCCGTTACAGCTAACCGTGCGCATCGCGATCACCAGTAACGGGCCCGGCGAGTTTTCGGGCTGGGTGCGGCCGCTCGTCGCGGCGCTTTTGCGGCTCGCGCCCGAAACCGATGTGAGCCTGTTCTTCGTGCCCGACGATTATGCGACCGGGCGTGAAGCCGAAGTTGCAGCGCGCCTGTTCCCGAGCGTCCGCATCGTCCCGCCGCGCGCCTACGTCGAATTTGCGCTGGGACGCCGCATTCCGGCGGTTCCCGAGGCGGCCGACGTCGTGCAGTATCTCGGCGGCGACCTGATGCATGCGGCCCGGGTGCGGGCTCGCTTGGGCGCCCGCTTACGGACGTATAAGTTTGCGCGGCGTCGTTACGCGCGCCGGCTGGAGCGCGCGTATGCGCTTGACGCCGCGAACGCGAACGAGCTGGTTGGCAACCGCGTGCCGCGCGAACGCGTGGCGGTCGTCGGTAATCTCGCGATCGACGGCGCGCTTGCCGAGGCGAGCGGCGCATTCGCCGCTGGCGCGGGATGCGAGATGATCGCGCCCGACGGCATCCTGATCATGCCCGGCACGCGCAAGCATGAAGTCGCCAATTTGGTCCCGCTCTTCCTGCAGATGGCGCTTTCCATACGAACGCGTCATCCGGATCTGCCTATCGCCTTCGCGCTGTCGCCGTTCACGGCGCACGCCGAGTTGGCCCGCGCGCTGAACGGCGGCGGCCACCGTAATGTCTGGGGCGCGCGCGGCCGCGTCGTTTCAACCCAAGCCGGGATCGGCATACAGGCCGACGACGGCGGTGAAACGTTTCCCGTCGTCCGAGACGCGATGCGTCATGCGCGAAGCGCCCGTTTAGCGGTGACGTTGCCCGGCACGAAGTGCATCGAGCTCGCGGCGCTGGGCGTCCCGGCAATCGTCTGCGTTCCGCTCAATGCTCCCGAAGTCGTCGTCATCAATGGACCGCTGCAATATCTCGACCGCTTGCCCGTCGTGGGCATCCCGCTCAAGCGCGCCTTCGTCGTCGGCGTCGATCGACGGTTTGCTGTAGCGGCTCAACCGAACATCGATAGCGGTGCCATGCTGATGCCGGAATTGCGTGGCACGTTGATGCCCGGCGAGGTCGCCCGGCGTGTCGTCGCTTATGCCGCCGATGCGCCCGCACTCCAGACGGCGGCGCAGCGCCTGCGCGCGCTGTATGCCGACCACATCGGCGCGGCGGAACGGATGGCGCGTTCGTTGCTCTCGATGGACGCGTGACGCTTGGCGCAGAGACATGCTGCGAGGGCCATGCGCTGCGGCTGCAAAGATGACCCGCGCACTCCGCTTGGACGCCGCGGATTGCTGCTGGATGAACCTTAGCGTCGTTATTGCCACCAAAGATCGAGCTCCGTTCTTGGCGCGGGCGCTCGATTCGCTCGCTGTGCAGCAAAGTGCGCCCCCCTTTGAAGCGATCATCGTCGACAACGGCTCCCATGATACGACGCCGGCGCTGCTCGCGGAGCGGGCCGCGGTCGCTCCCTTTCCGCTGCGCACCGTGCACGTCGCACGGCCGAACCGCGGAGCCGCGCGTAATGCCGGCATCGCCGCGGCAAGGGGTGCTCTGGTCGCGTTCGTCGACGATGACGTGTGGCTGCCGCCCGGTTTCCTCGCGGCTCACGCCGCGGCGCATCGCGGTCCCTTCGCGGCCGCCGTCTCCGGGCCGATCCTCAACGTTGGCGGTTACGATGCACGGCCCGCGCCCCGCGCGGCGAACTATTCGCGCGCGTTCTTCTGCACGTGCAACGTCTCGGTCCCGCGCTCGGCGCTCATGGCCGCCGGCGGCTTCGATGAATCGTTCGATCTCTACGGTTGGGAGGATACCGAGCTCGGCCTGCGCCTGCGGCGCCGCGACGTGCGCCGCATCTTCGCTTGGGACGCGTATCTCTGGCACATCAAACCTCCAGAGAGCGAGACGCTCGAGATCGTGCATGCCAAGACCGTCGAACGGGCCCGCATGGCGGCACGGCTGCTGGGGAAAGACCGATCCTTGCGTACGAAGCTTGCGACCGGAGCGTACGGCCTCAACGTGCTGCGCTCGACGGTATTCGCGCCGCCGTGGTCGCTCGGGATGTATCGTGCGGCGGCGTTGAACGAACGCGCGCCGAAGCTGGTGCGGATGCTGGCGCGAATGCAGTACCTCGACGGCGCTTACACGGCAACCCTGCGTCGCACGCGGCGGAATCCGGCGGGGTAGCCCTGGGAAGCAAAGTGCTGCTCGTCCGTAATGACGGCATCGGCGATGCACTGGCTTGCGCGCCGCTGGTTGCCGCGCTGCGCGACGCCGGGCACACGCTGGGTGCGGTTCTCGGGCCTTGCAACGCAGGCGTCTTCGCGCGTGGCGCGTTCGCCTACGTGCATGTGCTCGAGCGCATTCCCTGGCCTGCGCATGGTTCGACCCCGCAGAGCCGTCGCGTCGCGCTCGGCGAGGTGCGCGCCGTCGGCTACGACGTCGCCTTGATCGCATCGGAGGAGTTGGACGCGTATCGATTCGCGCGCGATGCGGGGATCGGCGTGCGCGTCGGTTTCATCAACGGCTGGGAGAAACCGCTCAAAGGTTTGCACGTCCGGGCATTGCTGACGCGTTCGCTCGTCCGCGAAGCTTCGGCGCAGCGGGCCCGCGGTCACGAGGCTCAGATCGTCTTCGCGCTCGGTGCCGGGCTGCACGACGAAGCGCGTCCGACGCGCGACGTCGCGCGCTTGCGCCGCGTCTTGCTCGATGGCCCGGTGGCGCGCGATGAGCGCGTTCTCTTGCAGGTATCGCGGAAGTATGCGGATCACGGCCTGAACGTTGCGGCCTACAGCGCGCTCGCGCGTGAACTCGCGGGTCGCGCAGTGCGCGTGTTCGCGGCCGGCGACGATCCGGCACTGGTCGAGGAGGTCGCCGCCACGGCGGGGATTGCCGGCGAACACGGTCTCGATCTGGCCGCTTGGAAAGCGCGGATCGCCGCCGCGCCGGCCGTCGTCACGCCCGATTCCGGTGCAGCCCACGTTGCTGGCTGCCTCGGCGTGCCGTGCGTCGATTGTTTCGCGCCGCAGCGCGCAACCGCGCGCGACATCGTCCGTTGGCATCCTTGGGCCGCGCCGTTTCGTGCCCACGTCCTGGACCCCACCCGCACGGCCGACGCTCTCGCTGCACAACTCACCGCCCATGTTCTCGCGCTGCTGTCGGGACGCCGCGCGGATTCATTGCGCGCCGTCGGGTCGGGTGCTGCCGGCGTGGCGTCGGTACGGCGATGAGCGCGCTCGTCGTTTGCGCCGGCGGCGGGATCGGCGACGTACTGTTGGCGACGCCCGTCATGCGCGCTTTGCGCGTGCGTTACGGTGACGTCGTCGCGCTGACCGCACCGGCGCATCGCGACGTCCTGGCGAACGACGGCGATCTGGCCGAGGTATGGACGACGTCGTCCTCGTTTGAAGCCGACGTGCGCCGTGCGGCGGCGCGCCGTTTCGACGCAGCCGTCGTGACGTGGGCCTCCCTGCGCTCGGCAGCGCTCCCCTTTCGCGCCCGTATTCCGGTGCGAGTCGGGCAGGCGCGCCGCTTGTATTCACGCTTCTTCACCCGCCGGATCGTCGTGCGCAGCGAGCTCGGCGATCGAACGACGCATTGGACGCAGATTTTGCTCGATTTCGCGCGCGCGCTCGGTTGCGACGTCGCTGATGCGACGCCGATCTTCACTGTGGACGAGGAGTCACGGCTGAGGCTCGGCGCGAAACTCACGGCCGCGCGCGTCGCGCGACCGTACGT
>JALYUD010000052.1 GCA_030853905.1 Vulcanimicrobiota bacterium | reverse complement strand
GGTCAATACCTCTCGCGCGCGCACCGTGGCGATCCGGGAGCACAACCGCCGATCGTTCCGGTGCCGCGCGCCGAACAGCGCCGCGCCTTCGACGTTCTTGCGCGCTACCTGTTCGCGGCGAATCCGCTGCACGCGACGCCGGCGTTGCTCGCGCATTTGGGGTACAGCGAATGGGCCGGATACGGCTACGTCAGCTACGAGGGCTACGGCAATCTGCCGCAGTGGGCGTACGATCCGCCGGAGCGTCACGACGTTCCACTGGCAGAGAACATTGCGGCCCTGCAAGACGGCGTGCTGAAGGAGATGTTTTCGCCGCCGGTGCTCTCGCGCATCGCCGACGGTCCGGCGGAAACGAGCGACCGGCGTCCGATGCAGCTCGCCGATCTGTTCACCTGGGCGCACGACGCGGCGTTCTCCGAATTCCGCGGACACTTTCCGCGCACGATCGCGCCCGAGCGCCGCACCTTGCAGCAGCATTATGCCGCCATGCTCGCGACGCTGTCGACGGCGCCGCCGGCGGGAACGCCCGATGATGCCCGGGCGCTGGCCCGTGCGCAACTCGCGTTCATCGAAGCCGAAGCCTCGTGCGCGCAGACCGGCGCGGGCGTCGATGCGACCACGCGCGCGCACCTCGAGCTGCTGCGTTCGCGCACTTACGATGCGCTGCACCCGCAGCAATAGTGGGTTACGGGCGATTCCCAAGTCCGCGCTCGTCGTACTGTTGGGCTGGACCGGCGGGGCGGTCGACGCGATGGGCTACCTCGTGCTGTACCGCCTGTACACGGCGCAGATGAGCGGCAACACGCTCCACCTCGCGGTCGCCCTCGGCCGGCACGATCTGCGGGTGGCCCTCGAACGCGCTGCCGTCATCGCGGCGTTCATCGCCGGGGCGCTGTTCGGTGCGCTCGTGATCGAGATCGCCAAGCGACGTTTTCCGCGCGCGGCCTTTGCGCTGACGCTGGGAATAGAGATCGTGTTGCTCGTGACGTTTTGGATCGTCGCGGCCCAAGCGAGCTTCGCACCGCGCGCTGATTCGGCAACGTATTTTGCCTTGCTGGCGCTTGCGGCGCCGGCGATGGCGATTCAGAACGTCGCCTTGCGCAAGGTCGGAGGTACCGTGGTGCACACGACCTTTGTGACGGGCGTGATCGTCGTGGTCTGCGAATCGCTGGTCAACGTAGTTGCGGCGCGCGTCTTCGATGGGCGCAGGGACGCAGAGAGCGAAGCGGCGCTCAGAGTGCTGCTGCCGGTGTATCCGGCCTATCTGAGCGGGGGTCTCGCTGCGGCGCTCGTCTTTCTCGCGCGACCGGTCTACGCTCCGTCAATCGGCCTCGTACCGCTCGTCGGCGTATGGCTTTACGCCGCGATTAGCCGCACCCCGATCTTCCCGTAGCATCAGACTTTGAACGATGCGAACCCGTCGTCGCACATGACCGTGCTCCCGTTCACCGCGTCCGCGCCCGGCGAACACAACCACACGATCGTCTGCGCGACGGCTTCCGCCGTCAGCAGTCTCCCGCGCATCTGTCCACGCGCGAGCGAGTCTTCGAGTCCGCGTTCTTTGTAGCCGGCGATGATCGGCGTGTCGACCATGCCGGGCGCGACGGCGACCACGCGGATGCCGTACGGTGCGAGCTCGAGTGCGGCGGCTTGCGTCATCAGCCGCACGGCGCCTTTGCTCGCGTGATATCCGATGATCCCATGCGAGCCGAGAAAACCGAACACCGACGCCGTGTTGACGATCGTTCCGGCGATCTGCAAATCGCGCATCGCGCGCCCGGCCGCGACCATTCCGTAGAAGACGCCGTAGGCGTTGGTTTTAACGACGCGGTCGAACTGTTCGGGGGTGTGTTCGAGTAACGGCGCATAGGTCCCGACGCCGGCGTTGTTGATCATCGCGTGCAGCGCGCCGAAGCGTTCGACGGCGCGCGCGACCAGAAAATCGACTTCCGGAGGCTCCGTGACGTCGCAGCGCACGAAGTCCGCTTCGACGCCGAGCGCTTCGACCGCATCGAGCGTTTCGCGGCCGCCGACTTCATTGAGGTCGCCGACGACCACCCGTGCCCGTTCGCGCGCGAACGCGAGGGCCGTCGCGCGTCCGATGCCGCTGCTGCCGCCGGTGATCACCACGACTTGACCCTCGAAAGCCGTGCCGAACTGCACGGCGATGGGGCGTTCCGTCTCAACGAGCGGTCCGTTCGCATCCATACCATCCCTCCTCCCCGAAACCGAGCGAAGCTAGACTCAGCCTCCTAAAGCCGGACGAGGGAGCGCTTTGCTGAAGGCTAATCTTCACCCGATGGTAGCATCACGCGTTAAGCCGCTCGTTCGCATCCTATCCGAAGGCTCGGACGCGAGCGGCGGGCTCAAACGGACGCTCGGGCCTTGGTCGCTGACGGCGATGGGGATCGGCGCCATCATCGGCACGGGCATCTTCGTGTTGACCGGGGTCGCCGCAGCGACGCGCGCCGGCCCGTCGTTGACAATCTCATTCATCGTCGCCGGCATCGTCAGCGCGCTTGCCGCTTTGTGTTACGCCGAGGTTTCGAGCAAGATCCCCATTTCGGGCAGCGCGTATACGTATGCGTACGCAACGCTCGGCGAGTTGATGGCCTGGATCATCGGCTGGGACTTGATCCTCGAATACGCCCTGGGCGCGGCAACGGTCAGCATCGGATGGTCCGGTTATTTCGGGAACTTCGTGACCGCCGCGTTCGGCATCACCTTACCGAATGCGTGGATGCATAATCATTGGGACGCGACGCCGGGAATCGTCAATCTTCCGGCAGCGGTGATCATCCTGATCATCACCGCGTTGCTGGTCAAAGGCACCAAAGAATCCGGCACCGTCAACGCTATCATCGTCGCCGTCAAAATTGCGATCGTGCTGTTCTTCATCGCGGTCGGCGTCGGCCACATCAACCCGGCAAACTATAATTTGCCGGCCGGTCCGGCGACCGGCTTGGGCGGCTATTTCCCGTTCGGTTGGACGGGATGCTCGGCGGTGCGGCCTTCATCTTTTTCGCCTACATCGGATTCGACGCCGTCTCGACCACCGCCGAAGAATGTAAGAATCCCAAGCGCGATCTGCCCTTCGGCATCCTGATGAGTCTGGCGATCTGCACCGTCCTCTATATCGTCGTCGTTGCCGTGCTGACGGGCATGGTTCCGTTCAACCTGCTCAACGTCGCCTCACCGGTGGCCTTCGCGGCGCTGCACGTGGGCTTGCCCGCGTGGGTTGCCTTGATCATCTCGCTCGGCGCGATCGCCGGCTTGACGACGGTGTTGCTGGTCATGATGTTCGGGCAGAGCCGCGTCATCTATGCGATGTCGCGCGACGGCCTCATTCCCAAAGCGTTCGCGGCCCTGCACCCGACCTGGCGGACCCCGATCTTCTCGACGATCTTTTTCGGCATCTTCATCGCGGCGGTTGCGGCCTTCACGCCGATCGGCATCGTCGGCTCGCTGACGAACATGGGAACGCTAGCGGCGTTCGTGCTCGTGTCGCTGGCCGTTCCGATCTTGCGCCGCCAACATCCCGAGCTGCGCGGCGGTTTCAACGTACCGCTCGGAAACTTCGTCGTCCCGATAGCGGCTGCCGTTTCTGCCCTCGGACTCATGTATTTCCTGCGCTACGGCAACCCGGTGGTGTTCGGCGTCGTGCCGATCGCCTGGCTCGGTTTCATCCTGTGGCTGTTCGTCGGTTTGATCTTCTACAGCATCTACGGCCGCGGGCACAGCACGGTCGGCAGCGCCGTCCCCGACGGCCTCCCCGTGGTCCCGCCGCTAAACTGATATGCGATTGCGGATGGAACGGTCGCGCCGAGTGCGAACGTTCCTTCGTTAATCACCCTTCCCAGTTTGTTGGGGGCCATCGGGGGGTGTCACCGCCCCGATTTCAAAGGAGAACGACATGAACGCACGAGTCTTCCGCTTCGACCGTGCCATCCTCTCGGGCGCGCTCGGCGCGTGCTTGCTGTTCGCGGCGACGGCAGCGAACGCGCAGACGACGACGTTGCCCGTCGGCTCGACGATCAACGCGCAGTTGACCTCGACCGATATCAGCACCAAGTCGGCGCACGACGGCGACAAGGTTACCATGCAAGTGGTAGCGCCTTATCCAAGCGATAATGCGGCCTTCGCCGGCGCGACGGTCAACGGCCACGTTGCCGACGTTCGCTCGGCGGGCCAAGGAAAGTCCGCCCGCCTGATCTTGGCTTTCGATTCGATCACCTTCGCCAACGGACGCAATGAGCCGGTGACGGGCTCGGTCTTGCGCATGGATTCGAAGAACGACAACACGACGACGCGTAAGGCGCTCGGCTCGGCTGCGGGCGCCGCGGTCGGCAGCCAGACGATCGGCCGCATTTTGGGCGGCTCGGCCGGAAGCGTCGTCGGTCTCCTCGGCGGCGCTGCCGCGGGCTACGCGTACGCCGCAAACAACAAGGCGAACTTCAACGTCGCGACCGGCGCTCATGTCGCGATTCAAACGACGAGCACGGTTCCGGTTCCGCTACGCCAGGCCGGGCAGTAATCGCCGCTCGCAGGTAACCGTTCATGATGCCGGGCCGACTGCGATCGTGCGAGGAGCGCGTTCCAGCCGGCCGGGCATCATCGCGCCCAAAAAGCGACGGTTGCATTGAAGGGCCGATGAAACGTCAGAGTCGCGGCCGTCCAAAAGCCCCCGAGCGCGCGACGCCGTTCCAAAGAACGGCTCCGATCAAGCCGCCCACCGCACCGCAGCCGATATCGAACAGATTCGAGGCATAGCCCTCGTGCGACCCGATCAATTTCTGGGCGATTTCGATCAGCAAGCTGAAGCCGGCGATCAGCGCGGTGTCCCAACGCAATCGTGCCCGCCGCGGCAACAGCGGCGCAGCGAAGAAGCCGACGATTCCGAACGCGACGATGCTGTACAGCTTGCGCAAGAAGACCGCCGGCGAGACCCGCGCGGCATGCGGAAGGCGGTGTTCGACATGATGGAGACGTCCGCGCCCGGGAAGATGGTGTTCCAGCGTTTTGGCGCCTGGAGCGTACACGTCGGGGTCGATCGAAATGGCCAGGAACACGACCGCCGCCGCCGTCGCCAGAAGCGCAAAGAGCGCCAGCAGCGCCAATCGTTGAGACATCGTGGATGCTTCGCCTCTCGGGAACCGTCGCATTTCCGGCAACGTTCCTCCGGTGGAGGTACTACATGACTGCAACGATTTCCCAAGCGCGTTCGCCGTGGCGACTCTTGCCCGCACTGCTCCTGTTGGCCGCCCTGCTCGCCGGAATCGCGCCGCGTCCGGCCGCAGCCGACGGCGCTGCAAGTACGCGGAACATCATTCTCGGGGCCGCTGCCATCGCGGCCGGCATCATCATTTACAACAACGTGCACCACAAGAACGTTCAGCACAATACCGTCGTCGGGTACACGCGTGACGGCGGTACCGTCTATGCCGATGGCCGGATCGTTTATCCGAACGGTAACGTCCTCTACACGGGAAACCGCAACGGGCAACCGTGCGGCTACGCTGCCGGCTATGCCTCGTGCGGCGGCACACCCGTGGCCTATTATCCTCGCAACGGCGAGTACGGCCGTCGCGACGCCGACGACGCGTATCGCAATCCCGGTCGCCATCGCGGCTGGGGCCACCACAAGCACCACCACGGTGATCGCGACGATCGTGCTGAGCGCCACGGCGATGGTGACGACGGCAACCGCTAAGCGGTCGCTCCTCGACACGGTGCGGGCACTGTGCAAAGGCGCCCATTGCTCGGCCTTCGGGGTCGGTCGAACGGTGGCTGCTCGCACAGCCCGCAGGGCGCGACGTCGTCCCGGTAATGGCGTTCGATCAACGTATAAAAGGTCTCGGCGACCAGCATGAACGAGCGCCGATACGATTCACGCTCGCGCGTCGGTAGAAAAGCCGCCGACGGGAACCAGTGCGAGCGCAGCGTGGCGCGCGCCAAGGTAAGCGCCCCATTCGGATCGAGGTGTTCGCGCTGCATCGCAGCGAGCAGGTCGATTGCGTGCCCATGCAGGACTGGCTCGGCGCGACTCTCGCTCGGGGCGGTCGCCGCATTGTTGCCGGCGACTAGAGCGCGGTATTGTAAATTCGCGATCTGCAGCGGACGCAGGCGCGCATGGACCGGCTTACGATATTCCGGGAAAAACTGTTCTTTGAACGACCATAGCAGTTCGGCGAAGGCCAGATCGACGTGTAGGGCACCGAGGTCACGTTGCGGCAGCTGCGGCCACAAGAAGATATCGCGCGCAACGATCGCGTCGTGAGAAGTCGCAAATGCTCGGAATGCGAGCAGGCGAATCGTCCTTGCCGAGTCCGGATCGCCCATAAGCTCTTGCGCGGTCGACATGGTCGCGAGCGCGTACGCTTCCACGGTGCGCGCGGCATGGCGGCGTGCCGCGGCGACTGCGTCGCGCGCCGCGCACAGCGCTTCGCGATATCGTCCCGCTGCCAAGCGATGCCGCGCGGCAACCGCTTCGAGCATCGCATCGTGATAGCCGAGCCCGCTCTCCGGTCGGCGCCATGAGCGACCCAAGTGCAGCGCCGCCAGCCCGCACAACGTGTGCGCCGGGCCCGTGATCGTCGCATCGAGCGGAGCGAGACGCAGTGCGGCACTTGCATAATCGTGCGCTTGTTCATCGCGTTCGCGCACGTAGGCGTTTTTCGCGCTGATTAGCGCGACGCGCGCGAGGGTTTCCAGTTCGCTCACGTTCGCACACGGAATTCTCGAAAGAATCGTCGTCGACCGCAGCGCGTCGCCCTCGAGCGCGAGTGCATCAGCTTCGATCAGGAGGGCCGTTATGCGCGCCGGTTCGTGCCGCGCGGCGGTGCTCATGCCGCGCTCGGAAGCAGCGCTCAGTGCGTGAGCGATCATCGCGCGACGTTTAGCGTCCCCCACGCGCTGTGCACCTTCGAAATCGAGGCGAGCGAGCTGTGTCGCTATGAAGTCCGACGGCGTTGTACCGGCATTGCTGCGCAGGAACCCCCGTGTCTCGTCTAGCGCACGCGACGCTTCCTCGTAGCGTCCGTGTAAACTATTCGCTTCCGCCGCGTAGAGCATCGTTAAGGCATCCTGCCCTTCGCGAGCCGCGCATGCGCTTGGAACCGTGCTCCTGCCGGGTTCGGTCTCGCTCCACAGGCCGGCGCGCACGAAGCGATAGCGTTGCCCGATGTCCGGCGTGTCTGCGCTTCCTCTGAGGCGAGCCCACAATTCGGGATCGCTCAAGCGTACGGCCTCGGCCAATAAGGTGCCGTGCTGCACCTCGTCCTTCCGGACGTCGAGAATGCTTTGGACCGATGCAGCAACCGCCGCGATCGCCTCGGCGCGATAACGGAAAAACTGCCGCGGCGAGAGCGAGAGCTGCGCCGCGGCCGTATGCGTCGTGAGGCCGCGGAAATCGCACAGGTCGATCGCTGCCGACAGCTCGCGCTCGCGGGCATCGCCCAAAGCGCGAGCAACGACGGCTTCGATTGCGGCCCGCGGCGTTGCAGCCCCGAGCGCCGCCTGGAGGCGCCGTGCCAGCGGCAAACGCTCGAGCCGCGACGGCCGGCGGGCAGCTCTCAGAACCGCGCGGACGTCTTCGAAGGTCCTACGAATAGGGAACTCGTTTCGGCGCGCGAGCCGCTCCTACTCCTTACCTCCCGTCACGCTCCCGTCGTCAGGATCGCGATGGTCAGGGAGCGGATGCGCCAGCGATCCGCTTCGCGGCGGAAGGTGGCGGTGTACGTTCCATGCGCGACGAACTGGTTCGGCGGGCTGCCGATTGCGATTTTAAACGGAAACGCGACGAATGCCGACCGTCCAAGAAGCGTGTAATCCGTCGCTGCCAAGTGCGACAATTCGACTCGACCGGCGCCGCGCCGGTTGTCGATGAACCACTCGCGAATCGCCGGCTTGCCGGCCATGAACAGCGGTTCGGCGTCGTCGATGATGACAGCATCGTCGGTAAAGTCGTCAAGGAACGCCGGCAGGTTGCCCGCGTCGAACGCGTCCATCTCGCGATCGACCGCCGCCGCGATACCTGGATCGATTGCCGGCTGCGATGCGCTCGCCGGGCGGACGGAAACCCCCGCGCCCAAGAGTGCTGCGAAGAGAAAAAGCCCCACGAGTTTCCGGTGATTCATATCGGTTCTCCAGTGACGAGTAAAGCGTCAGCTCGCGTTCGGAGGCGGCACTTCGGCGGCTGCCGTGATGTCACACATTGGGCACAGTGCGCAAACGTACCGAAACTGAAGCTGGCGCTGGACCGTTTCATAAGGTGATATGGATCGCTCGTTTGCCGCCGTTCGCTGCCGCTTTGTCGTGGCTGCCGCGGTAGCCGCCTTCGCACTGCACGCCCCGGCCGCCGCAGCGGCGGCGCCTTCGGCCACCGCGGTGTTGGCCGGGGGCTGTTTTTGGGGGATGGAAGACGTTTTCGAAAAGGTCAGAGGCGTCACGAACGTCGAGGCGGGCTATTCGGGCGGGCAACAAGCGACCGCCCATTACGATCAGGTCAGTAGCGGGACGACGGGCCATGCCGAGTCGGTCCGCATCACGTTCGATCCCCAGGTCGTTTCGTACCGTACGTTACTCGCGGTCTATTTCAAGGTCGCGCACGATCCGACCGAACTGGACCGTCAAGGTCCCGATTCCGGAACGCAATATCGCTCGGCAATCTTCTATGCGAATCAAAACCAAGAGCGCTCTGCCCGTGCGGAAATTGCGGAACTAGTCAAGCACAAAACCTTCCGCACACCGGTCGTCACCCAAATCGTGCCGCTACGCGCCTTCTATCCGGCCGAAGCCTATCACCAACATTACGCCGACCGCAATCCGAACGATCTCTACATCATGACCGTCGACGCCCCAAAAGTAATCGCCCTCCGCGCCGACTTCCCAAAACTCCTAAAGCGAACCTAAACCGCACATAAGAGGCTCAGACCTGAACTCCACTAAGAGGCTGAGATTTGGTGCAGGGCTAGGAGCCTAGGGTCGAAGTGGCCTAGTGGCCAGGAGACCCGTAGCGACGACGCCATGCGCCAAATCCTCAGCCTCTTATGCGCTTTCGCGGCCGCTCTCTCCGTGTAGTTGGCGCTCAACTTGGTCCGTGCACTTGGAATGGCCGCATTCGCAACGGACGTTTTGCGGATCGCGCCCATCGCGCGAGCCGCAGTAATCCGAGCATACCGGCTGCGTAGCGGGAACCTCACACAAGCACGCGAGATTTTCACAGCGCGCCGTCGTTTGTGTCGTCATGTTCGAACGGTTCCCGCGCCTTCGTGGAGCGAAACGGCACTTCTCCTTGAAGCTGAACTCGTCACTCAACGGCCTCTCGAGGGGTTAGTGACCCCGGTGAGCGGCAGGGCTTCCACGAGAGGGCCCTAGCGAGTATACTGGGTGCGTATGACATTTTTGAAGCCGGTGAAGCCATAGCGCGCCGCCGCACGTTTACCGAGCCCCGCAAGCGCAGCACGAGCGAAGAGCCATCGAAGGAAGCCCCACTCGAACTCTTCGGGACGATCAAACAAGTTTTTCCGAGCACGACGTTCGCCGTCGAGCTCGAGAACGGCCAGACGATCCTGGCCCACATCGCCGGCCGTCTGCGCCGTCACCGCATCAAGATATTGCCAGGCGACCGCGTCGATCTCGAAATGTCCCCGTACGACCTAACGAAGGGCCGCATCGTGTATCGGTATCGCGCCGGCGAAGCCCGCCGCGCTTGAAAAGAAGGCCTAGTTTTCCGCGTGGTCTGCGTCGCTACGGGCCTTATGGGCGTAAAGCCCGCTGCGGCCCTAGGCTCCTTGCCACGCGAAAAACTAGACCCTCTTTTCAGGCAAGGCTTCGAAGAACTGTTTAGCGGGTCTTCGAAAAACCCGTGTTCGTCGGCGGTTATTCGACGGCGGCGGGGTCGTTGGCGGCGTCTTGGATTTGTACGATGTGGTCGGCGTCGTGGATCACTTCTCGGACGTTTTGCTCGCCTTGCCGTATGGGGTCGCTGACGATCGCGTAGTGCATGTGGTCGTGACCTGAGTCGTGTTCGGCGTGCAGCGTTCCGGCTAGGACTCGGCCGTCGGCAAGGGTCGCTCGGACCGGCTTTCCGTTGTAGTCGCGCAGCTCATCGTCGGTCATGTGATATCTGTCCTCGTATCGAAAGGGAGATGGCGAGCCCGTACCCATTTTAGTCGGGCGCCCGGCGACTCCAGTCGCGATTTGGCTGGGGTGCTAAGTCGGCGGATCATCCTGATGCGCCGCGTAGTCGTGCGGATCGAAGTACCAGGACGGCAGGGTCTGCGGAAACGCGATGTCGCGGAATGCGTAGTCGATCGTCGAGCCGTCGCCGGTGTAGCCGTCGCCGACGACGCCGTGGATATCGGTGACGACCGGCATGCCGTGCAGCATCGCAAGCGAGATCGTGAAGGTCGTACCGTAAACGTCGCTCGTTCCTAGGATGAACAACTTGTCCGTGGCGACGACCTTTTGCAGCTCGTACGTATTTTTGTCGACGTAGAGATCGCGTAAGCGATTGCGATCCGGATCGCGTGTCGGTTCGATGTGCAGGTGCAACGTGTCGCCCTTGACGTCCATCGATGTGACACGATAATCGAACTCGCCGAGCGCTCTCACCACGCCGATGACCCGCGGCGCGCTGCTCGGCTCCGGTGTCGGCACAAATTCGGGGGGATGCGGGTGCAACGGCGCCGGTTCGAAAAGGTCGGCCGTCGGCGGCCCGGGGTCGATCGCTTCATTGAATGCGGGACGCTCGAAGTTCAGCGGGCCAAGGAAGATGCTGATACGATACACTTGCCGCTTGAGGGCGGCGTGATCGCTGGCGCGATACCAATATTTATACGTATAGCTGTTGGCGTAGTCGGGGTACCCTTGCGACGTATCCTGCTTGCGCGTCAGCGTGTAGGTTTCGTACGGCGGCGGCGGCCGGTGTGAGCGAAACTTGGCGCGGATGAGGCCGAGGATGCGCGTCGGCGTCAGGGGCGGAGTGGGCGCCGATACCATTTGAGGAGGGGACGCGAGCGCAACCGCGAGGGCCAGAGCGAACATAGCGTAAGTCTTTCGTGCGTGCCCCGGTCGACGCCCGTTAGCTCGGCTCGGGAAGGCAGCGCGACGCGCCTGCGGCTTTCACGGCGGCGTAGTACAGCCGGCACTCCGGCTCGGGAAGGCAGCGCTGCTGCAACTTTCACGGCGGCTGCGAGGCCGCGGAGGAGCCTTATCGGGAAGCGAAGACAGTCGCCCGTGGAGCGTCTGCGTTTCGAGCACCTCGCGCGGGCATACGGCGCTCGGACGGTCTTTGCCGACTTGGCCGGGACGTTGCGCGACGGCACGATCGTGGGACTCGTCGGGCCCAACGGTGCCGGCAAGTCGTCACTCGTGCGAATCCTCGCCGCTCTCGACGAGGCCGACGCTGGAACGGTCGTGCGCACTCGCGAGTCGCGAATCGGCTACCTCGATCAGGCTTCGAACGCGGACGACGGTTCTACCTTACGCGAACTGCTCGAGCGCGCGTTCGAACGCGAACGGGCCGACGAGCAACGGTTGCGCGCGTGCGAGGCGGCTTTATCGGCCGCTGCAAGCCGCGGCGACGAGGCAGAAGAAGCGCGCTCTCTGCGCCGCTATGCCGCGGCGCGCGACGCCGTCGAACGGCACGGCGAGCGCGGCATCGAAGGACGGCTGCGCGCGATACTGGCGGCCTTCGACTTCGCCGAGCGCGATCTCGATCGGCACATCGCGCGCTTCTCCGGCGGGCAGCGCACGCGCGCGTCGCTGGCGCGGGTTTTGCTCGAAGAACCCGACGTGCTCGTGCTCGACGAGCCGACGAACCATCTCGATCTCGAAACAGTCCGCCGGCTGGAAGATTTCCTGATTGCCGACGGGCGCGCAACGCTCGTCGTTTCGCACGATCGCTCATTCTTGGATCGTGTTGCCGACGAGATCTGGGACCTCGACGGCGGCACGCTCGGGCGTTACGTCGTGCCGCGCGGACGCGCCTATGCCGCCTTTCTGGAAGCGCGGGCGGAGCGCCACGCGCAGGCGGAACGCGAATACGAGCGCTTTCGCAGCGAAGAAGCGCGACGCAAAGCGGTCGTCGCCGAATTGCGCACGCACGGCTCGCACAACTACGCGCAGGTGCGCAGCCGCGAGAAACAACTCGCCAAGTTGCCGCCGGTCGCCGCGCCGAAATCGTCGCAAGCAGCGATCTCGGTGCGGCTCGAAGCATCACGGCGCGCCACCGGCGGCCTCGCCTTGCGGGCCAAAGCGCTGTCGGTCGCGTACGCCGCGCCGCTGTTCGACGGCCTTTCATTCGACGTGCGCCGCGGCGAACGGATCGCGATCGTCGGGCCCAACGGCGCCGGAAAATCGACGTTGCTCGACGTTCTGGCTTTACGCCGCCAGCCCGACCGCGGCGCGGTGACGATGATGGACGGCATACGCGCCGCGTACTTCGCACAAGATTCGGCCGACGAGCTGCCGCTCGACCTGAGCGCCGTCGCGGCCGTTGAACGGGAAGCCTCGGTCACCGGCGAACAGGCGCGCGCCTTCCTCGGACGCCTGGGGCTCGGCGGGGACGCTGCGGACAAACCGGTCGGAGAATTTTCAGGTGGTGAACGGCGGCGCATCATGCTGGCGTGCTTGATGACGCGCGCGGCGGACCTGCTCTTCCTCGACGAACCGACCAACGACCTCGACATTGCGAGTCGCGAAGCGCTCGAAAGCGTCCTCGCTGCATACGGCGGTGCGATGGTCGTCATTTCGCACGACCGTTATCTCTTGCGCCGCTTGGCCGAACGCGTGCTGTGGCTGCGTGACGGGCGGGCCACGTTCCTGGACGGCGGCTTCGAAGACTTCGAACGCGCGTCTATCGACGAGGGGGCCGCGTGCAGCGACGGAGCGCGACGAAAGCCGAACGCCGTTACGGCCGACGCGGCGTCGGCTTCCGAAACTTCCCTAGCCCCAGCGCGCGAACGCAACGGGCAGCAGCGCGAACGCAACGAGCGACAACAGCGCGAACGCGACGCGCGCGAACTCGCCGCTTGCGAACGCGAAGTTGCGCGGCTCGACGACGAGCGTGCTCGTCTCGAGCGTGAATTCGCCGATCCGCTGATCTACGACGATCGCGCGCGAGTCAGCGAACTCGAGCGCGAACTGGCCGCAGCAAGCAACGCGCTCGACGCGGCCTTCGCGCGCTGGGAAGCGCTCTCGGAGGCGGGCTCTGCCGCGCCGTAGCGGCGGACAGACCACCGTCCTACCTCATGTGTGCGGCAGTGGGAACGTAAAAGCGAAACGCCGGACGCCGCGCCGCAGCCATGGGGTACGTGCCGCCGGTCGCCGGAGAAAGGGAGACGTCGGCTTGAGTGCTCGTGCCGGTGATCGGAGGGGTCTGAGAGGTGCTCACCGGCGGTGACGATTCGTACGCGGGATAGTCGTAAGAGGCGGCATAGATCGCGTATGCATCGCCCGTCGGAATCGAAGGCGTCTGTTTCGTCGAATCGTTTTGGCAGCCAACGCCTTTCGTCCCCGAACATGGGCCTAAGAGGTCAGGCAGCGTAAACGCGAGCGTTCCCGTTCCCGTAAGCGGACCAACGGAGTAAAAGTTGTCTGCACCGCCCGCAGCGGGGAAGTCCACCGCATACACCATCGTTTCGACGATGCGCGGATCGGTCGGAACGATCACCGTTCCCGAGCCTCCGCCGACTGAATCCGACGTGAACGTCGGCGCGGCCAGAGCCGGCAACGGCGCCGTGTTCGAGAGTGCGGCGTTCGCGTTGAACATCGTTGAGGGAGCATTGGCGGCGGGCACCGCGACGGTCAGTTGATAAGAACCCACTACCGGCGGCGTCTCGAAAGCAGCGAAGCCCTGCACGTAGCCGATGAAGTTTGACAGGTGCGTTCCGTCATTGAAGAACGGATACGCGGGCGGCCCGCCGACATACGGAAGACCGCTCGCCGTATAAAACGGCTCGAAAAAGATCGCCGCTGGACCGCCGGCCTGAACACCAGGGTAATAAGCGGCGCCGGTCTGGTCAGAATTGTACGGTCCGAAACCGTAGGAGAAGAGGCCGCCGTACTGACCGAAGGTCGTCAGCAGCGGCGTCAATGTGGGATTGGGCGGCTGTTGCGGCGCGCCGCTGATATGATTCGTGCCGGCGTCGGCACCCGAACCGCCGTCACCGCCGCCGACCATGGGGCTCGGCGCCGTCACCGGACTGATGATGGCGCTCGTATTGGGAACGGTGAACCCAGGCGGCCCGACGATCGTCGGCAGGTTTGCGAGGGTCGCCGAATTACCGTCGGGCTGCCGCAACGTCGCCACGACGTTGAGCCCGACCGCTCCGTCGGCGGCGATGTTCACCGTGCCGACCGCCAACCGCAGTTTCGAATTGCTTTGCACGTTCGTTTGCGTTACCGTCGGATTGACGGCCGAGCCGTTGGTCGAGCACGCGCTGACGGCAAGCCCCAACAGCAGCGAGGCCCCGAGACCGGGAAGGTATCTCATCCGGGCGGTACTCAAAGTTTCGCCTGCACGTAGACGTAGAAGCTGCGCGGATTGTTTTCCGGTGAGTTGAGGTACGCTTCGCGACCGTGAACGAGGTTGCCGAAACGCGCCAGCGACCCGAGTGCCGGATTGGTATAATCGAGTCCGTTGCTCGAGTAGCCGGACAGCGGGCCGGCGATGCCGCTCGCTACCGGTTGATACCGGGTGTTGATGCCCTGGAAGTACGAGCCGTAATACAACTCGTTGAAGATGTTGTTGACGGTGACGCCAATCTTATAGCCCGTCGGAGTCGCGTACTCGACCGTCGCGTTCGCCGTGAAATCGGGGTGGG
>JALYUD010000015.1 GCA_030853905.1 Vulcanimicrobiota bacterium | reverse complement strand
GCGTTCACCAGTCCCGCGGTCCCCTTATGGCCGTGTCGCCATGCGAGATTGACCGTCTCGGACACGGCTGCGTGCGCATCGACGCCGCCCATGAAATGCAGCTGCTGGACGCCCAGCCGCAACACGTCGACGATGGCCGGCACCAGCGGCTTGCTGCGTCCGCCGACGTACGGTGCCAGTTGCCAATCGATCAAGCGGCGTCGTTTGATCGAACCGTAGGCAAGTTCAGCCGCGAAAGCGCGGTCGCGCGCATCCAGCGCCGCACGTCGCGAGCGCACGTCGAACGACGCTTGTGCGCTGCGTGCTTGTGGTCCGAAGACGTCGCGCACGACGGCAAAGGCAACGTCGCGCGCATTTCCGCTTTGGCGAGCTTGGCCCGAAGGGTGCTGAATGCCGCGCATCTTGGGCGACCGAAGCGACGTTTGTGAACGGGCGTCGCGACGGTTTTTCGTGTCCCGACTCACGAGCGTGAAGCTTCATGCGCGTGCGCCGTCACTCGCTCAGGCGTTTCACCCGTCCGTCTGAGCGGTGCTCCGCTACTCGGGGCGCTGCACAGGATCGTCTCACCGACATCCTCGTACCAGTCGAGTAGCGCTCCGTCGTATGGTTTGGGACCGGTCACGGGATAGCCGTGGCGAAACGCGTCGGCTGTCGTCGGACGACGGCCGGGGACTCCCAGGCGATCGACTGCGACCCAGCCGTCGGACGCTCGTATGAGGATCCAGCCCTTGACCATGACGGCGTTGCCGCTTTCGATCGCGACCTTCGGCCCGTCCTGCAAGGCGTGCGCGGCCAGTATTTTCGTGTACGCGGGATGGAACGGATAGAGCATGATGCGCGCGCCGGGATCGGGGGCAAAGGCGCGGATGTGATCGACCAGGTCGCGCGCCGTGCGGCGCCCCGGCGGCACGTCCGTCGAGATCAGGGTTTCGCCTTTGCGCAACGGGCGCGTCAACGTGCGGGCGATCGCGTCTTCGTCCGCCAGCCCATGCTGCGGGGTGCGCTGCAGGCGGCCGCTCAATGCGAGTTCGCAGGCGCGCACCAGTGCCTGAGCGCCGATCACGGCGAAGCGGTCGTGCAAGTGACCGTAGTCCTCGCGCGGGCCGATGGGGTGTCGCTCCTGCAAAACGATGTCGCCCGTGTCCATGCCGGCGTCCATCATGATGATCGTCACGCCGCTGTCGCGCACGCCGTCGCGAAGCTGCGATTGCAGCGGGATTGCACCGCGGTAAAGCGGGAGGAGGCTCGGATGGAGGTTCAGCGCGCCAAGCCGAGGCAGTTCGAGAATCGAGCGCGGTAAAATCTTACCGTACGATGCGACGGCAAAGAGATCCGCGTCGCACGTGCGCAAGGTTGCGAGCGCATCGCTCATCTTTTCCGGTTCGAGCGTCGGAATGCCGAGCGTATACGCGGTCTGCTTGACGGGCGTCGCCTGCGCGCGCTGACCGCGTCCCGCCGGCCGATCGGGTTGGGTGACGACGAGCACGCAGTCAACCGTCGCCGCGAACGCGCGCAAAGGCCGCTCGGCGAACGTGCTCGTGCCGAAAAACACGCCGCGCGGGCGACCGACGTTACGCAGAGGCAGCTTCCGCGGTCCATTCGCCGGCGACATCGGCGACGCCATCGTGCGCTACGGCCTTCTCTTCTTCAGTTTTTGCCGGGCGGATATTTTTCGCTTTATCGATGTAGAGGACGCCGTCGAGATGGTCCATCTCGTGTTGCAAGCACCGGCCGAAAAGGCCCGTTCCGTCGAGTTCGACTTTCGCCCCAGTACGATCGAGCCCCGTGCACACGACGTGTTCGTGGCGCGGTAGATCGCCGATCATGTCGGGCACCGAGAGGCAACCTTCGATCGATTCGATCTCGCCTTCGGTCACGCTGAACTTCGGATTGACGACGACGAAGGGCCCGTGCTTCTCGTCGTCCTGAAGATCGACGACGAAGAGCCGCTTCGAGACGTTGACCTGGGGTGCCGCAAGTCCGATGCCGGGCGCATGATACATCGTATGGAACATGTCGTCGATCAACTGCTGAAAGAGCGGATCGCGCAGCTCCCCAAGCGATACTTTCTTGGCGACCTTGCGCAGGCTGGGATGGCCGTCGGTAATGATCTCACGGATATAGGGCACGGCCGCTAGTATAGCGCAAAGTCGCCCGCTTTGTCTGCGGGGAGCGCCGGCTACCTCGTGCGAGGGAGCATCCGCTCACAAGATGTACGTGCTGAGGTTCGCGCTTTCGACGATCTCCGACAACCGCGAGCGGACGTACTCGGCATCGACGGTGACGGTGCCGGCCTCTTCGGGCGCCTGGTATGAGACGTCTTCGAGCAACCGTTCGAGGACGGTGTGCAGCCGGCGCGCGCCGATGTTTTCCGTCTGCTCGTTAACGCGCATCGCGTACGTCGCGAGCTGCTCGATGCCGTCGGTAGCGAAGCTCAAGCTCACGCCTTCGACGCCGAGCAGCTGCACGTACTGTTCGGTCAGCGCGTTTTTGGGCTGCGTGAGGATCGTCTTGAAATCGTCGACCGAGAGCGAATCGAGCTCGACGCGAATCGGAAAGCGGCCCTGCAGTTCGGGGATGAGGTCGGAAGGCTTGCTCATGTGGAAGGCGCCCGCCGCGATGAAGAGGACGTGGTCGGTCTTGAGTGCACCGTGTTTGGTCGACACCGTGCTGCCCTCGACGATCGGCAAGATATCGCGCTGCACGCCTTCGCGCGACACGTCGGGACCGCGGCTGCCTTCACGGCCGGCGACCTTGTCGATCTCGTCGATGAAGATGATGCCGTTTTCGCCGGCGCGCCGCAGCGCTTCACGTTTGACGGCGTCCATGTCGACCAGTTTGGCGGCTTCTTCCTGCGTGAAGATGCGCCGCGCTTCAGACACGGTCACGCGCTTGCGCGTCTTCTTCTTCGGCAGCAAACCGCCCAGCATCTCGCCCATGTCGGCGCCGCCGCCGCCCATCGACGGATCCATGCCGCCGATCATGCCGATCGGCAACTGCGGCGTCTCCTCGACTTCGATGTCGAGCAGACGCACGTCGTAGAAACCGCGCAACACGTCTGCTCGCGCCTGCTCGCGGATCGATTTTGCTTGTTCGGGCGGCGCGGTCGCCGTCGCGGCGGCGGGCGGCGGCGCTTGTTGCGCGGCCTGCTGCCCAAATGTGTTCCCGAAGATCGAACCGAGCGATTGGGCGAACGCGTTCATCGGCTGAGCTGCCCCGGGTGGTCGCGTATCGGGATACAACAGATCGACGACACGCTCGACGGCGGCCGCGTCGGCCGCGTCGGCCACCTCACCGCGCCGCTCTTCCTGCACCATGCGAATCGCCGCCTCGACGAGATCGCGCACCATCGACTCGACGTCGCGGCCGACGTAGCCGACCTCGGTGTATTTCGTCGCCTCGACTTTTACGAACGGCGCGCCGGCCAAGCTCGCCAGCCGCCGCGCGATTTCGGTCTTTCCGACACCGGTTGGGCCGATCATCAAGATGTTCTTGGGAATGATCTCGCCACGCATCTCGCCCTCGAGCTTTTCGCGGCGATAACGGTTGCGCATCGCAATTGCGACCGCGCGTTTCGCGGCCGCTTGGCCGACGATATAGCGATCGAGTTCGGCGACGATCTGGCGGGGCGTGAGTTCGACAAGGGTCGGCATCGCGGGCTAACTTCGACGTAAGCTGCGCCCTCCCGTTGTACCGCACGGCCGGACGGTCAGGTCGCGTCTCGGCAGCAGATGCACGGAGGCCTGCGGTATGTTTTTGCCCTTCCGCGCAAAGCGGTCAGCGGCCGAACGTGCCGTACATCCGCGCGATCGGATGCGGGAAGGCAAGCGCGAACGAAGTGGCTTCCTCGTCGCTATTGCGAAGCTGCGAACGCTTGCACGAGCGGGCTCACTTGGGGAAAGCCGATCATGAAACTGAGCTTGAGCCGTACCTGCACGAGTTGATCGTCGGAGATCGCGGACGCCGTCGTACGCACGCGGGCTAGTGAAACGACGCTTGCGTAGTTTCCCATGATCCAACAACGCTCGCCGCAGCCGTTTTTTGCACTTGGTTCGATCGAAACCGCAAAGGCAGGGTGGACGATCGTCTCGTCGCGCGTCATCGGCGCAACGAAGATGCTTCCGTATTCGTCGGGGAACAGGCGATGGTCGTCGATGACCACCGCCGGCCGGAGCCTGTTCGGCTCGTTCGGTGGGACGCCGCCGCGCCAATCGACGACCACGATCGATCCGGCACGAGGGCGCCTCACTCCGGAAGCGCTCCTTCCCAGTGGGGCAGATCGATCTGCGGCGTGCCAAGGGTGTCGGTTTCCGTTGCCGCAGCCGGTGATTGCCGCAGGCGTTCGGCCAAGCGACGTCCCTGTTCCCGAATCGTCGCATTACGGAGGTCGATCTCGCGCGACTCGGCGAGCTTTCGAAGGTACTCCGACAGACCCACGCCGAGCCGTCGAGCGTCAGCCTCCAACGCCCGGCGTGTGGCCGGATTCAAACGGACGGTCGTGACGGTACTTGCCATGCACGCAGCATAATACAGCGGTGTATTACGGTCAAGCATACAGAGCCACGGTGGGGAGAGGTCCGATGGGCGTGCAAGGTCCTTACCGCGAGCGCGTCAGGACCGAACTTCGCCTTCAGAAAGGTTAGCTGGAAGGCGAACGTCGCGAGACGTGCCCGTGCTTTGAAACGCACCGACGCGCTTGGGCGCCAGCCACAGGTACACGACAGGCACGAGCACGAGGCTCAGAAGCAACGAACTGGACAGGCCGCCGATGACGACGATGCCGAGAGCGCGGCGAACTTCGCTGCCCGGCTCGAGCGCGAGCGCGATCGGCAGCATGGAAACGACCATCGCGCTCGTCGTCATCACGATCGG
>JALYUD010000097.1 GCA_030853905.1 Vulcanimicrobiota bacterium | reverse complement strand
GGCGCGCCGCCGGCGGCGCGGCCCGCCGCTGGAACCGGTCGCCCAAAGGTCATGGTAACGACAGCGGCGGCCGCGACGATAGCGACGAGGCGCGCAACGAGAACGCGTGCGTAGTTCATGGAACCGGATTCATTCGCCACCGAACGAAACTCCTCGCTCTCCGAGGGGCGCTATTGAGCCGCGGGGTGCTTCGGGCGTTCGCCCGAAGACGCGCCGTATCGTGATCGTAACGATCTCTCGCGAGTATGGCGCCGCCGGGCTTGCGGTCGCCGACGCCAGTGCGCATGCGCTCGGGTATGAACTGCTGACCGACGACGTGCCGAAGGTGGTCGCGGCACGTCTGGGGACGTCGCCCGAGGAAGTCGCATCGCGGGCGAACGCCGAGGCGACGTTCGGTGAACGGATGCTCGCGTCGCTCGACCTTGGGACGGCCGCAACGCTCGCTGACGTTCCCCGCGGTGCCGGCGACTTTGACGAATCGGTGCGGCGGGAGATCGAACGCGCCATCCGCGAGCGTGCGGCGCGCGGCGACGTCGTGATCTTGGGCCGCTATGCCGGTTCGGTTCTCGGCGTGCGCCCGGACCTGCTCCGCGTTTTTCTCGTTGCGGCGCCCCAGTGGCGCATCGCGCGGCTGGTCGACGCTTTCGGCTGGACGCCGGAGGTTGCGCTCGGTGCGATCGAGCGGATCGACGCTGCGCGCAGGAAGCTTGCCAGGGATCGCTACGATTTGCGCTGGGGCGATCCGCATGCGTACGATCTGGTCGTCGATGTCTCGCGCCTGAGCGTCGATGGAGCCGCCGCGCTGATCGCGGCGGCGGCTCGCGCACTCGCCACCGCTGCGCCGCGTCCGTGACCGTTGTCCGCGGCGAAACACCGCTCGAATCGTCGGCTCCGCGGCCGCGCGCTTCGATCCTGGCCCCGTTACGCTACCGCGATTACCGCCTGTTGTGGAGCGGCCTCATCGTCTCCAATCTCGGCACGTGGATGCAATTGACGACGCTCGGCTATCTCGTCGTGAAATTGGCGGGTTCGGCCAAAGCGGCGTCGCTCGACGTCGGCATTCTCGGCGCGTCGTCGGCCGTTCCGGTGGTGCTTCTCTCGCCGCTCGCCGGCGTCGTTGCCGACCGCTATCCTCGACGGCGCGTTCTCTTCGTGACCAACGGTCTGGAAGTGTGTTTCGCGCTGACCTTAGCGATCCTCACCAGCACGCATCACATCGCGTTGTGGGAAATCTTCATCATCGCCGGCATGCGCTCGACCGGCCAATCCTTCGATGCACCGGCGCGGCAGAGCTGGGTGCCGCTGCTCGTGCCGCGCGAAAACTTGGGCAACGCGATCGGCTTGAATTCGGTTGCATTCAATGCGCCGAGCATCATCGGGCCGCCGCTCGCCGGTTTCCTGATCCTTGGAGTCGGGATCGCCACGTCGTTCTACGTCAACGCCGTTGCGACGCTGGCCGTCGTCGTCGCGCTGATCTTCATGCGGCCGGTCGGGCCTAGCTCGACTGTGCGGGAGAACGTTCTCGACTCGATTCTCGCCGGCATGCGTTTCTTGGCGGGGCACCGCGTGCTGCGTTCGGTGCTGCTGCTGCTCGTCCTCAACTGTTTGCTCGTGCGTCCGTACTCGCAGCTGATGCCGGCCTACGCCGCCCACGTCGTGCACGTCAACGCGCAGGGACTGGGTTTCTTGCTCGCGGCCAGCGGCGCCGGCGCCATTGCGGGTTCGGTCTTTACCGCACTGATCGGCACGCGGCGGCGCGGCTTGATCTGGTTTGCCAGCGCCGCCGCGATGGCGTGCGGCACGATCGTCCTCGGATCGGTGCACGTCTTCGCCATCTCGTTCGGCGTGCTCGTTTTTATCGGATTCGCCGTGCTTTCGTTTGCGGGCAATTCGAACGTTCTGCTGCAGACGCTCTCGCCCGACGACATGCGCGGGCGCGCGATTTCGGTCTTCTCAATGATCATCCTCGGCATCATCCCCGCCGGCTCGCTGCTGCTCGGCTCGCTGGCAAGCTTCATCGGATTACCCGGCGCCTTGATCGCAGGCGGCGCGGTCGCGATCATCCTGGCCGTGGCCGTTTTCATCGAAAATCCGTTGCTGCGCGCCGTCTAAGGATTCGACTCCGCCCTAATCTGTTGCGTTCAGCCTGCGGCTGATCCGCCCGTCGTCGCAAGCAGCTCCTTTAACGGATCCTGCGCCGGCGACTCGGCGTGGGGGCGTGCAGGCCGGTTTTTCGGACAACGTTTGAAAAGCTGACCGTAACGCCTGGGGCGGCGCAGCGTGCCGCGCCTTTAAAAGGGAAAGGTGACGCCATGAATGAGCGCAACGAAGCGGGGCGGCCGGACCCGGAAAAGACAGTTGGAGAGGAACTCGATGAACAACAGACGTTCCTTCAAAACGCGTTTAACCTCTCGCCCGAAACGGCGAAGGTCACAGCCGAGGATACCCTAGGCAATCGTCGGCGTGAGCCGGCTTCAGACCGCGTTGAAGATGAGCGCGTGGCCGCAGCCTCCGAGCAAAATGCGCGGCAGGATGCGGCGGTGAACGAGGACGGCGAGGCATGAACGACGCGACGGAGGGAACCCATGCGGATCCAGAGGCGCTCGAGCCGCAGCGTCGAGTCGACGTCTATCCGGGCGAGCCGGATTTCGATGATGACGGAAGCCGCGCCGAGCTTGGCGATGTTGAGAAAGCTCTGGATGAAGAGACGCAGTAGCACCGGAAGTCGACACAGGCTGCAATAACGCGGGGAGCGCTCTCATGTGCTCCGAAGTGCGGCGTATGTTTCGACCGAAGCTTTTTCGGGCGGTCGCCGCTGCCGTGGTGGGTGCCATTCCTTTCGGACTGGCAGTATGCGCCGTCACGTTACCGGCAGCAGCAAGCGCAGCACGCGTGCCGCGCCCCGCGCACACGATCGTTATCGTCGAAGAGAACAAGACGCTGGCGCAGATCATCGGCAACGGTGCGGCACCGTTCATCAATGCCCTCGCCAAGCGCGGTGCGCTCTTCACCGACGCGCATGGCGTCACGCACCCAAGCCTGCCGAACTATCTGGCGCTCTTCGCCGGGGTGACGAACGACAATGGCGACGGCTGTCCGGCAACCGGCATGTCGCCGAACGCACCGAGCCTCGCGAGCGAACTGCTCGCGGCCCATTTCACCTTCACCGGCTACGCCGAAGCGTTGCCCGCTCAGGGTTCTTCGGTGTGTGCGGCGGGAACGTACGCGCGCAAGCATGCGCCCTGGACGATGTTCAGCAACATTCCGGCCGCCGACTCGAAAGCGTTCAGCGCGTTTCCTTCGTACGATGCGTTGCCGACCGTGGCATTTGTGATTCCCGATGTCGACGACGACATGCACGACGGCACGATCGGTCAGGGCGACGGCTGGCTGCAGGCGCACCTTGCGTCCCTCGTGCGCTGGGCCGACAAACACGACTCACTCGTCGTCCTAACTTGGGACGAAGGCTACGACGCCGCCAACAGCATCCCGACAATCCTTTTCGGCCCGATGGTACGCCCGGGCCGCTACGCCGAGCCCATCAATCACTACAACGTCTTACGCACCCTCGAAGACGCCTACGGCCTACGCCCAACCGGAAAAGCATCAACAGCCCGCCCCCTAACCTGCTGGCGCTAAGCCTTAGCCTTTCCCCGGGTACGAAGGCAAATCAGTGCGCACCGACATCCGTGAGGGCTTGGGGGAAGCGGGTCAAGACCGAGTAACGGTGGATTTGCAGCAGTGACGGCGATGCGCCCGCAGCTCCCCAGTCCTCGCTGAAAGCCAGCGTGTAGCCCGCGTCGGCGGCGAGTTGCGCGACGCGATCGTCGTAGACATCGTACGGATAGACGACCGCATACACGGGTTTCCCCAGTCGCCGTTCGAGCGAAAATTTCGAGAGACGAAACTCGTGCAGGACGTCGGCGTCGGAAAGTTTCGTCAGGTCCGGCGGATGATTGGCGGTCAAACTCTGCACGTCGATCAGTCCGCTCGCTTCCATCGTTCGCAACTGCGCCCAGGTGTTGTGATGTTTGCTCGTCGTTTTTCCGACGTAGTTCGTGTGCACGAACAAGGTGGCCGGGAAGCGGT
>JALYUD010000156.1 GCA_030853905.1 Vulcanimicrobiota bacterium | reverse complement strand
CCGACGAATTCGCCGGGCGCGATCGCGAAGCTGACGTCGTCGAGTACATCGCGCGCCGCGCGCCGGACGCTTACGTGCGAAAACGCGACCGCAGCCTCGGTTTCACGAGCATCGTTCACGCCGGGCGTTGAGCACCGTGGTGTCTGGCGAACTCCGGGATTCGTCGCCGGCCGGAGGGCTCGCGGACGGTGGCTGCTCCGTACCTGGCGGCCGCTTTGCCCGCGTATGTCGCTTCATGCCGCGGAGTTTGCGCGGCTTCCAGCGCCGTCGTCAGCGCAGCGAGTTCGCCGTCGAACCAGCCTTGCACGTGCCTGTTCGAGGGCAGCGTTTCGCTGACCGCAACGACCGGGACGCCGCTCGTTTGCGCAACGGCCAGCAATTGCGTCGTGCTCGGCTCGACGGTTTGCCGGTTGTACACGAGCGCCGCGACGTGCCGCCCAGCCAGCAGCGCGCGCATCGTCGCGACATCCTGCGGCGCCGGATCGTTACCGTTTTCGATCGCCTTGGAAAAGGAGCGCGGTGTTACGATGCGCAGTGACGCGGCCTGCAAGACCGCGTCGAACACCGGCTCCGTGATCGCAACCGGCGTGCCGCGATAGCGACGCCCGAGGGTCAACGTCCGCCGCGCGAAGTCGTCGAGCCAGGCGCGAAATCGACCGTTGGAACGCGCCAGCGACGCGCGATCCCGTGGCAAACGACGAGTCAAATCGCCGACGAGCGCGCTCGAAAGGCGGCGCAGCGCTTCGCTATCGTACCAAACGTGGGGATTGTCGCCGGCGTGCCGCCCCGCAAGCGTTCCGACCACGATGACCGTCCGTCCGGCGCGGGGCGACGCCGACAGAAGTTTGTCCGCGAAGGCGTCGTAGCCGAGTCCGTTCTCGATGACGACATCGGCTTGCGCAATCGCATTCGCGTCGCGAGCCGTCGGCTCGTAGGCGTGCGGGTCGGCGCTCGGGCTATCGAGGATCGTCGCGACGCTGACCGCGTTACCCGCGATCTGACGCGCGATGTCGCCGTAGACAGCTTCAACGGCGACGACCCGTATTCCCGAACGGTGCGCGCCTTCCTGAGAAGCGCATGCTGCCGGCACGCAAAGAGCCGCCGTCAACACCACGTGCGGCAGATGTTGAAAACGCCTTCTCATCAGTGGCTTTCCATCTTGCGCGCATTGGCGAAAGTCCCTGCGGCTCGAAACGCGGAAATAGCCGTGCAGCGTCGTAGAAAGGCGGATGGCGTTACCCGTGACCGTCGCGGACATCGACGTCAACGCGATCCGCGCGAAACTCCACGAAGCGCGCTACGCGACCTACGTCCTCGGACCGACGGCGAAGGCAGCGGTGTAGAAAATTCGGTTTTACCGAATCCTCTACACCAGATCCGGCGGCCGCCCCGAATGCACTTGGTGCATGAAGAAGTCTTTGCGATAACGCGTCGAGATCGTGCGGTATGCGGGCGGAGTTTGGCTGAAGTCAAAGCAGTCGCGCAGGTCGTCGGAGAAGATGTCGCGCGTACCGAGTGGCTTCAGGCCGAACGTCTCTTCGGTAAAGCGGAGGATGCTGCCGAACTCGTGCTGCGCGTGCGAGACGTAACCGTGTTTGCTGTACGGCGACACGACGACCAGCGGGACCCGGAAACCGAGGCCCATCAAATCGACCTGAGGCGGCCGAACGTTGTCGTACCAACCGCCCCAATCGTCCCAAGTAACGAACACCGCGGTCGAATCCCAATACGGACTCGCACCGATCGCATTGACGACCGAGGTGACCCACGAAGGGCCGGTGTTGCTTGCCGCGAGCGGATGGTCGGAGTTTTCGAACGAGGGAATGACCCAGCTGACCTGCGGCAATGTTCCGCTCGTAAGATCGCTAAAGATTTGCGTTTCGGGGTTGACTTCGTCCGTCGTCCAGTCGGGTCCGTAGCGGATGTGGCGAATTGCGTCGTATGCCGAAAACTGTCCGCCCGAACGTGTCGTGAGTTGCGGCGTGTAGTAGCGCCACGTTACGCCGGCGGCGTCCATGCTGTCGGCCAGGGTCGTGTAGTCGAAACACGGGAACACGCCGGGCGAATCGGTCCCGCTCGGGGTCAGCTGCGGCACGCGACTTCCCGCCGGGGCGTCGCAGCCCCAGGGCATGTTCTGGGGCACTTCATCGGCATCGTCGGACTGTCCGGCGATCAGATATTGGTGCGCCGGAAAGCTCGGCCCGCTGTTCGATTGGAAGGTCTCGTCGCCGAGCGCATACTGCTGCGCCAGCTGCCAATACGGTTGCGTTTCCGTTTGCGGCACGTAGGCGAATGAATAGTGCGGATCGCTGTTGGGCAGCGGATTATAGAGCCCGTTGACGATGCCGAACTCTTTGACTTGATCGAAGCCGTCGAGCTTGCCCCCATCGTATTCGGTTTCGAACGAATAGTGAAAGTGACCGAGATCGTGGCCGTCCTCGAGCGTTCGCGGAACCAGCGCAACTTGAGAACCGTTGCTGGCCGTGCCGCTCGAAGCGGTGTTCGCGCCGGGAAAGCCTTCAAACAGATTGTCGAAGGAGCGGTTCTCCTGTACGAGGATGACGACGTGCTTAATCACACCGGCCGACCCGAGCGGCGTCGTCTCATTGATCGGTTCGTGCGGTGCCGGAAGGGCCAAGCTGCTGCCGCCCCCACTGCCGCCGCCGCACGCTGCAAGGGTCAGCGGCAGTGCCAAAGCAAGAAAGCGAAAACGTTGCGGACGGCTCAAAACACGACTCCTTCCGTATGCTAGGGTTCGGCTTTCACCGAACCCGTTGGCGATTCGGCTTCACCGAATCACCAACAAGGCGGAAGTCGGGCAAAGCCCGACAGGTTCTCAGGTGAACGGCTCTGCCTAGTACACCGTTGACGCAGCTTTCCCGCTCGCAGCAGGGACGCCGTCCGATCGCCGCGCTCGAAACGGTGCGGACGGCAACGTGGTGCGGCGTACTCCTCGTGTTCGTGAGCGCGGCGCTCTATCTCGCGACCGCGCAGCGCGAGCCCGCATTCTGGGATACGGGCGAGATGCAGGTCGTGCCGTGGATCTTCGGGATCGCACATCCGACCGGATTTCCGGCATTCGTGCTCGGCGGGTACGCGTTCGCGCACGTCGTCGCACTCGGTTCGGTCGCGTGGCGCATGGCCGCATTCAGCGCGCTGGCAGTTGTCGTCGCGACGTTTGCCTTATATCGTACGGCCCTGCGCTTGACGGGCCACGTCGCGATCTCGTTCGGCGCGTCGCTGCTCTTTGCAACCTGCAATATCGTGTGGCTGCACGCGACGCGCGCCGAAGTGCACGCGCTGTCGCTCGGATTGGTCAGCGTTGCGGTGCTGCTGGCGGTGCGCTTCCACGATGGTGAGGGCGATGCGAATCTGCGATACGCGGGCGTCGCGTACGGTCTGGCGCTCGCGACGCATCCCGTTGCGCTGTGGGCTGCGCCGGGGCTGCTGCTCATCGTTGCGCGAGCTTCTGCGTTGCGGAAAACGTCGTCGTCAGCAGGCGCCGGCGCCGTACTCGCGCTGCAAACGTGCGCTTGCGTCGTGCTTGCAGCGACGCTGCCGTACGGATACCTACCGCTGCGCAGTGCCGCCGTGTACGCAGCGCGGCGCGATCCGACGCTCTCCCTCGGCTTTGCGCCCGGCATGCCGTTCTGGGACTACGCGCACACTGCCGTACCAAAAAACCTCTGGTGGCTCGTGACGGGGCAGCAGTTCGATAAGGCCGACGGGCTCGCGGTGTATACGCACCCGCTGCGCTGGGCTGCGGTCGCCGCGCACTTCATCGCACTTGCCGGCCGTCAATTCACGCCCCTCGGCGTCGCATTTGCGCTCGTCGGCGCGCTCACGCTTGTCGTGCGCCGCTTGCAGCTGGCGGCCGGTTTGCTTGCGGCAGGGTTTCTCGGGGTGCCGTTTGCCTTCGCTTATTCGCTCGAAGCCGACAAGGATCGTTATCTTCTCCTAGCCTTGTGGATGATGAGTCTCTTCGTTGCGTGCGGTGCCTCCGCGGCTGTTGGGGGCACGCGCCGCTGGGTCCGGCGCCCTCTGGTGTTCGGCGGCGTTGCCCTGGCCGGCGTCCTGATCGCGCTTGCCGGGTGGGATGCGTGGAACGCGCGCGGTATCGTCGCGATCGAGCGTGATCTTACGGCGCGGCGCTACATTACGGCGACCGAGCGGATCAGTACGCCGACGGCAATCGTCGTTGCCCCGTGGGTGTACGCGACACCGCTTGCCTATGCTGCGTACGTCGAACGCAATTTTGGTCGCCGTATCGTCGTCACCGCCGAGCCGCAGTCGCTCGCCGGCCGCATGGCTGCATGGTCGAACCGGCATTGCGTCATCGCGGTTTGGGACCGCCCGGCGCTTGTGCTGAAGGGGCTACGCGTCAGCCGCCCGCTGACCGCGCGTGCGCCTTTCCTTTTCCGCGTCACCGCCGGTCCCAACCGTTGCGTCGTACGCGGAAACCACGCCTGAAGCGCTGCTCCGGAGGTGTGAGGTTTCTTGAAGGTGTGAAAGAACAAGGTATGATGCAAGAGCGTTCGGGATTCGTCGCCGCCGCCCGGCCACGCGTTTGGAAATTACGCGAACAGGCGTAGGGTGCGGTCGGTGTTTTGGATTTGATCGAGCGAGCAGCTGCGTGGCGCTTTGTCGGGGCGCCAGCGTAGTGGGCGGGTGCCGTGACGGAAGCGGTCGCCGGTGACCTGATCGTAGGCAACCTCAAGAACGAGTTCGGGACGTAGCGGCTGCCAGGCGGTCGACTTGCCGCGATTCCAGCGACTGGGACCGCCCGGCGTACGGCCGTCGAACGATGCGGGCGCGTGCAGCGGACGTAGGCGTTCCATTAGTTCGCGCTTCTGCGCCTGCGCAAAACCCGAGGTGAAGCCGACGTAGTCGAGCCGCCCTCCATCGTCGTAGAGGCCGAGCAGCAACGAGCCGAGCGTGTCGCCTGCGCTGACGCGGTAACCGCCGATCACGCAGTCCGCGCTGCGGATCGCCTTGACTTTAACGACCGCGTCGCGTTCACCGGCGCGGTAAGGTGCGGCCAAGCGTTTCGCGACGATGCCGTCAAGCGCGCCGCCGACACGGGCGAACCAATCGTCGACCGTCGCGCGCTCGCGCGTCGCCGGCGAAAGACGCAGCCGGGCATCCACATCGCCGCCACCGGGCGACGGCGACGCTTGTCGATTCGCGCTGCCGACGTAGTGCGAGAAGAAACGCTCCAGCCGTTTACGACGTCCCTCGAGCGGCTCGTCGATATGTGCGGTTCCGTCCTCGTCGGCCAGCAGATCGAAAATCAGATATGTTGCCGGACTCTCTTTGGAAAGTCGCTCGATGCGTGACGCCGCCGGATGGATGCGTTGCAGCAGGTCGTCGAAGGATAGCGCGTCACCGCACGGCACGACGAGTTCGCCGTCGAGCACGAACTCTTTCGCGTCGAGGGCCAGCAAGCTCGCGACGACTTCGGGGAAGTAGCGGGCGAGGACCGTTCCGGATTTCGATTGCAGCGCGACGTCGTCGCCCGAGCGGAACGCCAGACAGCGGAAGCCGTCCCATTTGGGTTCGTATTGCCAGCCCGCGTCGCGCGGAATCTCATCGACGAGGCGCGCTTCCATCGGCGCGAGTTCTAGCGGGATGGGGAAGCTTCGCTGCTGCGCCTGTTCCGGCAGTAGCGACGACTTCGGCACTCGCGACCCACTCACAAGTATGCAGCCAAGTCGACCCGCTTTGCCCGCGAAACGAGCAGCGGACGCCATAGGTCGCCGGTGCGGGCGAAACGGTCTCGCACGTTGTCGACCCGAAAATCGTTGAGCGAAAACCCGTCGGCGATCTCGCTCCACTCGACCGGCGTCGAGACGGTCGCGCGCGGCGTCGGACGTACGGAATAGACCGACGCCAACGTTCGACCCCAGGCGTTTTGGTTGTAGTCGACGAGCACGCGCCCTTGCGGCCGCTTGGCGATCTTGTATTCCGCCGTGAGAATGTCCGGTCGCTTCGCGGCGAGCGTGAAGGCGAAGGCCTTGGCGAACCGCCATACGTCGTGCTGCACCGGCCCGCGCAGGATCGGCACGTAGACGTGAATGCCGTTCGAGCCCGAGGTCTTTGCGTACACCGGCATGCTCAGATCGTCGAGCGCGGCTTTGAGGACGAGCGCCGCTTCGCGCACGACTTCGAAAGGCGTTCCGCCGCCGCCCGCGCGTTTCACCGGGTCGAGATCGAAGTGGAGATAATCGGGACGCTGCACGTCGTCGCAGCGCGCGTACCACTGATTGAGGTCGATGCAGCCGAGGTTGACGATCCACAGCAGCGCCGCCGCATCGTCAACGATCGGGAAGTCGATCACGTTGCCCGAATCATGTTCGATGCGGCACGTGCGCAGCCACGGCGGTGCTCCGGCGGGCGTGCGCTTCATGAAGAAGAACTCGCCGGCCGCGCCGTGCGGATAGCGCTTCATCACCATTGCGCGGTCTTGCAGATGCGGAAGAAGCAGCGGCGCGATGTCGAGGTAGTACTGCAGCAAGTCGCGCTTGGCCAAGTTCGCCTGCGCGAAGAACACCTTGCCGAGGTTCGTCAAGCCGACCGCACGTTCGCCGAAGCGCAACGTGGCGGCGTCGGCGTCGGTGGGAATCTCGCGCGGCCCGCCCGTCGCTTTCACGGTCATTCGGAGGCGATATACCCGCGCTCTCGCTCGGTCCCTCCGCTTGGAGACTGGCCGCGCAGTAGTCGCGACCGTGGCGACGAAACGCCGCGCGATGTTGCGCGTCACGACCTTCAACGCTAACGGGATCCGGGCGGCGGCGCGTAAGGGTTTTTTCACCTGGTTGCGGCGCACGTCGCCTGATGTGCTTTGCCTTCAAGAAACGAAGGCCCAGGAACACCAGCTTCCGCCCGAAGCCCTCGACCTCGATCTGTACCGCCGTTACGCCTTCGTCGACGCGCAGAAGAAAGGGTACAGCGGCGTCGCGCTCTACGCGAAGGTCGAACCCGATGCGATCGTCCGGGGTCTCGGGATGGCGGACATCGATGCGGAGGGGCGCTACGTCCGCTTCGATTGGGGCGACCTCAGCATCTCGTCGTTATACGTACCGTCCGGCACGACCGGTCCGGCACGGCAAGCGATCAAGGATGGGTTTCTCGAACGCTTTCTTGGGACGCTCGCCGAGCTGCGGCATGACGGCCGACGGCATATCATCTGCGGTGACTACAACGTCGCTCACAAAGCGATCGACACCTTCGATCCGATCCGCAATGGACACGTCACCGGCCATCTGTCGCACGAACGCACGTGGATGGACGCCGTCATCGATGAGATCGGCTGGGTTGACGCGTTCCGCGAAGTCGATCGGGAGCCGCGCCGTTACACCTGGTGGTCGAACTGGCAAGGCGCGTTCGAACGCAATCTCGGCTGGCGCATCGATTACCAACTCCTGACCCCAAATCTTGCCGCCTTCGTCCGCGGCGCCTCGATCGAACGAAACGAACGCTTCTCCGACCACGCCCCCCTGACGATGACGTACGATCTAACCTTGTAATTGAAACCACCCGTCGCGGTCGCCGCGTAGAAACCCAAAATTGGCCGCGCTTTTAGGTGCCGGCGCCGCTGCCGAGGCGTAAGACGTATTTGACGATGATGCGTTGGAGCGTGGCGGCCGCGGCCGGCGTGCCGTAGTTCACGAACAGCTCGCTGCCGCTCGGGAAACGGCGATGGTAGCTCGCGGCGAGATTGACCCCCGGCAGTGCGAACCCGCCGGTGCCGGAAATCGAGCGCAACGAGAAGGCCAGGCTCGACTCATTGCCGAGCGCCTCGCCGAGCGAAATGCGGCGCAACTGCTGACCATCGTGAGTTTGCACGCGCGGGTCGCTCGTCGGAAAGGCTTCCAGCGTGCCGTCGAACTCAAGGCCGACGTTGAATTTTCTCCCCAGCGGCCGTGAGGTTGAGAGCGAGTACTGCCGTAGGTACGTCGAGCGCAGGGTGCCGTCGGCATTGAAGGTCGCAAACGGTCCCCACGAGGTGGAAAAGTCGTACGGCGTGGGCGTTCCGTCCTTGTAACCGACGTTAACGCTGTGTGCGTTAAACGGTGCCGTCACGCCGCCCGCATAACCGAGATCGTAACCGACCAAGGACGTTCCGTCGCCGTAGAAGCGCAGCGAACTGAACGAAGGACCGCCGCTCAGGTGCAGCAGATTGCGGAAAACCAAATCGGCATTGAGAACAAAATCGGCTTGACGAACGGCACCCGAACCGTCGCTGAAGCGGTCACCGAAGATGAACAGTTCGGCGCGCCGCAGCGGGCTCGCCTGGGGCGGATTGCCGACGAGGTCGATGAAGCTGCCGGGACCACGCAGGTCGGCGACGTTCGTGAAGCCGTCGATCGGGTTCCATTTCGGTCCGATGTCGCGATACTCGGTAAAAACTTCGTAGTTCGCTTTGTGCACGTCGAGGATGTTCTCGCTCTTGTAAGCCAGCCGCGGATTCGTACCCGCTATCGCCGTCCCATCTTCGGCGGCATATTCCGCGGCATAGACTAAGCCGTTATGGAGGTTGCGGCCGGCGATCGTCGCGTCGTACGTGACGTCGCTGTCGCCGTACGGAAAGGCGGTCAGGCTGCCGTCTTGATGGTGCGCCGAGACCGCATCGAAGGAATAGCCGAAGGTCCGATCGGGCAGTGAATGTTGGAACCCGAGCACCGAATCGTTAAATCCGGCGCCGGAGACATTGAGCAGTCCGATCGATTGGTCGCCGTACGTTCCCTCGATCTTCGCACCGCGCTCGAACGGTCCGATGCCTGGAGAATAGAAGATCTGGTTGGGCGGCTCATTGATGCCGGTCTGCGAAATCGGCGAGAAAAATTTCGCACCTTGCGCGAAAAAGGGCCGATACTCGGTGAGCCCGCGCCGGAACTCCTGCGGCGAAATCGTTTGCTGGTCGACTTCGACGTTGGAAAAATCGGGCGCAAGTGCGCCGACGAACGCGATCGTGCCGGTGATCGGCACGTTGACGTCTAGGCCGAAATTGCGCGTTCCCTCGGGCGTGAAGACTTGCGTCGCCTGCTGATAGATCGCGCGATCGCGGCCGGCGCTCGCCAGCGCGAAGAGTTCGACTCGAGGCTTGGGGCGGATCGACTTGCCGCCGATTTTGACGCCATCGACATACGGCCAGAAGCGGGCGTCGCCGAATGCGGGAAAATTGCCGCCGGCGTCGCTCATCAACGGATCGTACGCCCAGGTTTGATTTTCGTTCAGCGCGGCGATGTGGCGCACGATGTTGATGCGCCAGTGCTGCACCGCGCCGTTCTGCGTGCGCAGCACCGCGAAGGGGATGACGAGCAAGGCGTTCCAGTCGCCGTCCTTCGCTCCCGCCAGCGCCGTCCAAAAGGGATCGTAACGGGATGATTCGATCGCTTGCTGATAACGAACGGCGCGCGGCGTCACCTCGAAGTAGTACGTCTGACCGTTGCCGGTCGTGTCGATACCGATGCCGACGAAGTCGTCGAGCCCGAAACCGAGGTTGTTGGTCGTCTGGGTTGCGGTCAGCGGGACGCCGCGTTGTTCGCAATGGACAGCGACATAGACGTTGGCGGCATCGAACAGGACGCGCGCCGTCGTCGCATAGCGGGCCTGTGTTCGCGTCGTCAGCGTTTCGAAGCCATTGATGACCTGCGCCTTCGTCCAAGGCGCCGCATTGAATGCCAGTCCCAGCGGTGGCGGCGCAGCGACGATCGCCGCCGGGTACGTTTCGCGCGCCGTCGCGACGGCGGCCGCAGGCAGGGGCAGCGCGCCGCACGCGGCCGCAAAGGCGAACGCGAGCAAGCCGCCGAGGAAGCGTGACACGACCGCACGTACCGCGGCAGGCCATGCTTGTTTCACGGCGTCGGTCCGCGGCGTACAGCGGCGGGCTCGGTGTAAGCCGCTTCGATCAGGTCTGCGTAGCGCGCTTCGACGATGCGGCGTTTGACTTTCAACGTCGGCGAAAGTTCGCCGTCGTTTAGGGTTAGGTCGCGCGGGAGAAGGGTGACGCGACGCACGTGTTCGTACGGCGCGAGCTCGGCGGTCGCTTCCATAACTTCCGCGAGCATCTTCGCTCGAACGTCATCACGGCTCGCGATTTCCTGCGTCGTCGTTTCGTTCGTCAGACCGTATTCGCGGCGCAGAACATCCCAAGCCGGTACGATCAGAGCGGCAGGATGTGGCCGGTGCGCGCCGACGACGACGGCTTGCGCGACGTATGGCGAGCGCTTTATCGCGGCTTCGAGGCGCGCGGGAGACACCCACTTTCCGCCGGCCGTCTTGAACAGATCGTTCTTGCGGTCGACGATCCATAGATAACCGTCAGCGTCGAGCCGGCCGATGTCGCCGGTGCAAAACCAACCGCCGTCGACGAATGGCTCGTCGTCGTCGCGACGGTAGTAGCCTTTCATCACGCTCGGACCACGGACGAGAATCTCGCCGTCGTCGGCGATGCGTACGTCGACGTGCGGAAGCGGTTTACCGACGCTGCCGTAGCGCACGGTCGCAACCCGGTTAACGGACACGACCGGCGACGTCTCCGTCAGGCCATAACCCTCGCATACGGGTATGCCGATTCCGGCGAAGGTGAGGGCCGTGTCGCGCTGCAGCGGTGCGCTGCCGCTGACGAGGTGTGAGATGCGCTCGAGACCGAGAGCCGCTTTGACTCTGCGCAAGACGAGCGTACCCGCGAGCCGATAGCGCAAGCTCGCAAGCAGCGGCGGCGAACGGCCGTCGGCGAGGGCACGCGCATGTTCGCGCGCGGTGGCCAGTGCCCAGGGGACGAGATGCGCCCGGATTCCGCCGTCCTCCCGCGCGCGTGCGAGCACGCCCGTCAAGACCAGCTCGAAGATGCGCGGGACGAAGGCCGCTACGTGGGGCAGCGCTTCCCGAATGTCGTCGAGGAGACGATCGGGCCCGGAGACGACGTGCTTTAAACCCAAATATAAAAAGCCGAGCGCATCGGTGTGTTCGTACACGTGGGCGAACGGCAAGACCGAAAACGCGACGTCGCCCTGCTGCAAGTCATCGCGGATGGGCGCAAAGGCGTCGACGACGTTTGAGGCCAGATTGCCGTGCGTCAACATGACGCCTTTCGGCTCGCCGGTCGTTCCGGACGTGTACATCAGGAGTGCCAGCTCGCTCGCCGTCATCTCGGGTGCCGGAGCTTCGAGCAACGTGGGGTCGGCTGCGATAAGCGCCGCGCCGCGCGCCTCGAAGCGTTGCAGCGAATCGTTACCGGTGCCCTCGAACGTGACGACGCGCACGTTATCGCCGCACAGCATGTGGATTCGCTCGGCTTGCGTCTGCGTTTCCACGAACAACAAACGCATCCCGGCGTCGCGGATGATGAACCCGACCTGGTCGTCGGCCAAGGTCGCGTACATCGGCACGGTCACGGCGCTGGCGAACAAAATGCCGTAATCGCACACGAGCCAATCAATGCGGTTCTGTGAAAAAATTCCGGCGCGGTCGCCGCGAGCAATTCCGGCGTCGCGCAAGGCACGGGCGATTGCACCGTACCGCTCCCGGACGCGCTGCGACGAGAGCGCTTCCCACGCGCGGCCGGGAAGCCGCTCGACAAGCACGCGTTCCCGCGGCGCTGCCAGTGCCTCGGAGATCAGATCGATGAGCGTTGCCGGTCGATTCACGTCGTAGAGACAAACGCTACGCAGCGAAGCAGGATACTTCCTCGGGCGGCGAAGGGGCGGCATGGCTTTTCGGCCGATCGCTGCCGTGCTGCTTACGGCGCTGTGCGCGTTAGCGTTTCCTTCGATCGCATTCGCGGATCAGGCGACCGCGCTTTCGGCGGCCCTCGTTGCGCCGGCGAATGCCGCGCTGCGGCCGCGGCGATCCGAAAGTCGCGCAAGCGGCACCGGTCGGTGCGGAACAAGCGCCGCTGGCAACGCTTGGGTTACCGCGCGGTCTGAGTTATACGCTCGATCTTTCGAGCGCGTAACGATAGCGGGAAGAGAATGCGGCGCGGGCTCAGATGGGCGACACCATCGCACGAGCCGCGACAGCGGTCCGGAGCGGCGTGCAAGCAACCGCTTTGGAACCGGTGTGCGTCTCGACACTCGGATATGGGCGCCCGTGGCAGAGGGGATAGCGCGTCACGCGAAAGTATTCTGTAGCAGCATGAGCACCTATCGGGCACCGCTACGCGACATGGACTTCGTGCTACGCGAACTTGCCGACGTGGCGGCGGTTTCACAGCTTCCCGGTTATGAAGAAACGCTCGACGTGCTCGATTCGATCCTCGCCGAAGCGGCCACGTTTGCCGGTGAAGTTCTCGATCCGATTAATGCGAGCGGCGACCGGGAAGGCTGCACGTGGCGCGACGGCGAGGTGACGATGCCGCGCGGTTTCACGGAAGCGTACCGTCGATTCGCGCAAGCCGGCTGGATCGGGCTGCCGGTCGCTGCGGATCACGGCGGCCAAGGGCTGCCGCAGATTTTGCTCGGGCCGACCTTGGAAATGTGGAATGCGGCGAACGTCGGCTTCGCCAACGGTCCGCTGCTGAATCAAGGTGCGATCGAAGCGATCGAACTGGCCGGTTCGCACGAGCAGAAGCAGCGCTACATTCCGAAGTTGGTCAGCGGCGAGTGGAGCGGCACGATGTGTCTGACGGAGCCGCAAGCCGGCTCCGATCTGGCGGCGGTGCGAACGGCAGCCGTTCCCGAAGACGACCACTTCCGCATCCGCGGCCAAAAGATATTCATCACGTTCGGCGAGCACGACATGACCGAGAACATCGTGCACTTGGTGCTCGCGCGTCTGCCGGGCGCGCCCGAAGGGACGAAGGGCATCTCGCTCTTCATCGTTCCCAAGTTCGTTGTCCGCGCCGACGGAACGCTCGGCGAACGCAACGACGTCCGCTGTTCGGGGATCGAGCATAAGCTTGGACTTGGCGCCAACCCGACGTGTACGCTCGTGTACGGCGAAAGCGGTGCGGGCGCAATCGGGTATCTCGTCGGCGAAGCAAATCGCGGCCTCGAGTACATGTTCGTCATGATGAACGCAGCGCGATTCTCGGTCGGCGTGCAGGCGCTGGGGATCGCGGATCGGGCCTATCAGAGCGCGCTCGCTTTCGCCAAGGAACGCGTGCAGTTTCGCGACGCCGCGTCTCGCTCGCCCGAGCCGGTCGCGATCATCAAGCATCCCGACGTACGGCGCATGCTGATGTCGATGAAGGCGCAGATCGAAGCGATGCGCGCGCTGTCGTACGTGACCGCCGCATCGCTCGATCTTTCGCAGAAGCATCCCGACGAGGCCGTGCGCCGTGAACATCGGGTATTCGTCGAGCTGATGATTCCGGTCGTCAAAGGGTGGTGCACCGAGACGGCGCAAGAGATCTGTTCAACCGCGCTGCAAGTCTTCGGCGGGATGGGTTATATCGAAGAAACCGGCATCGCGCAGCAGTTCCGCGACGTCCGCATCACGACGATCTACGAAGGCACGACGGGCATTCAGGCCCTCGACCTCGTCGGCCGTAAGCTCGTGCGCGACATGGGCGCGAGCGCAACGAAGCTCCTCAAACGGATCGGTGCCTTCGCCAAGGAATGCGCGGCCTCGCCGAATCCGCAAGTGGCGGCGCTAGGTCCGCCGCTTGGCGAGGCGGCGAAGACGCTCGGCGAAGCGGCGCAGTCGATCGGCATGAACGCGATGGGCGACCTGCACACAGCGTTCGCTTGCAGCGTCCCGTTCATGCGTTTCTTCGGCATCGTCGCCGGCGGTTGGCAACTCTTTCGCGCTGCGAAGATCGCTGCGGAGAAGCTGGCGCCCGGCGAATCCGACGAGTTCTATACGGCGAAGATTGCGACCGCAACATTTTATGCGCACCACGTCCTCACCCAAGCGGAATGGCTGCGGCGCGAGATCATCGACGGTTCCAGCGACGTGATGGCGCTCGATGAGGGGCAGTTCGAGCTCGATCGCAGAGCGCCGCTGGGCGTGACGGCTTGAGTTCATCGACACGGGGGGCGTGATCGCGTGAGCAGCTTGATCGATACGCTCACCGAACCGGTGTGGACCGTGCGGGTCGACGCACCGGAGCAGGGCGTCCGCATCATCACGATCGACAACCCTCCGGTCAACGCGCTGTCATTTGCGCTTTCGGAAGAATTGTTGAGCGCCGTCGAAACGGCGGAGGGTGACGCGGCCGTACGCGCCGTCATCTTCACCGGTGCGAACGGCATCTTTTCCGGCGGCGCCGACGTAAATGACTTCGCGGCCGAACCGACCACGGAAACCGTAACGATTCGCGACGTCGTCGCCCGGGTTGAGCGCGGGATGAAAACATACATTGCGGCGATCGACGGCAATGCGCTCGGAGGCGGCTTCGAACTGGCGCTCGCCTGCGACTACCGCATCGCAACCGCGCGCTCCAAAGTCGGTCTGCCGGAAATCAAACTCGGGCTGATCCCCGGCGCCGGCGGAACGCAACGGCTGCCCCGCGCGCTCGGCGCGCAAGACGCGCTGCAGATGATGCTCAAAGGCGAGAGCATCAAAGCGGCCGATGCCAAAGCAAAGGGCGTTCTCGATGAAGTCGTCGAGGACGACGTGCTTGCTGCCGCGCTGGTGTTCGTTGCGCGCGTGCTTGCGCGGGAAGCGCCCGAACTTGGCCCCGGAACGCAGGGATTTCGCGCCGAAGCGGGCGCGCTTCAACCGGAAGCGCGATCGCTTCCCATGGAACTCAAACGCCGCATCTCCGAGCGCGCCGCTGAGCTCGGGGTCGCGAATCTTGGCCTGTTCGCGACGCCGTTCGTCGTCGCGAAAGCCCACAAGATGGTTCCGCCCGAAGAGAATGGCGGGTTCGCCGCGCACAAACTGATCGACGCAGTGCAGGCGGCGATCGAGCTGCCGTTTGCGCGCGGCGTGGCGCGCGAGGCGCGCTTGTTCGATGAGCTGGTGCGCTCGGCGCCGTCGCTGGCTCTGCGGCACGTCTTCTTTGCCGAACGGGAGCTGGCGAAGATTCCCGATCTGCCGCAGACTGCGCCACTCGATATCAAGACGGCTGCGGTCATCGGCGCCGGTACGATGGGAACCGGCATCGCGATCACGTTCGCGCAAGCGGGCATCCCGGTCGTCGTCATCGATTCAAGCGACGCGGCCGTCGAAAAAGCGCGCGCCACGATCTTCGGGATGTTCAAGTATCAAGTCGATAAAGGCCGGCTCACCCAGCAAGAGGCATGGAAGCTCGCCAACTCGATCTCGTTCGAGGACGACTTCGCCGCGATCAGCGAGGTTGATGTGGTCGTCGAAGCCGTCTTCGAATCGATGGATGTCAAGAAGGACGTGTTCGCCAAGCTCGACGCAGCGGCCAAGCCGCAAGCGATCCTCGCATCGAACACGTCGACGCTGGATATCGACGAAATCGCAGCCGTGACGAAGCATCCCGAGCGCGTTCTCGGCTTGCATTTCTTCGCGCCGGCAAACATTATGAAGTTGCTCGAAATCGTGCGCGGCAAAGCGACGTCCCCGCAGACGCTCGTAACCGGCGTCAAACTGGCCAAGACGTTACGCAAGATCGGCGTCGTCAGCGGCAACGCGTTCGGTTTCATCGGAAACCGCATGCTGTTCGCCTACGAACGCGAGGCGATCACTCTGGCCGAGGAGGGCGTTGCGCCCGCGCGCATCGATGCCGTCATGAAGGACCGTTTCGGCTTTGCGATGGGCCCGTTCGCCGTGGCCGACCTCTCCGGACTCGACGTCTATCGGCACATCGAACGAGCAGCGAACGAGCAGCTCGGCCGCATCCCGATCGTCGCACGGCTCGTCGACGGGGGCCGCCTCGGCCAGAAGAGCGGCGCCGGATTTTTCCGCTACGATAAAGCCGTCGGCAAGGGACGCGAACCGATTCCCGCTCCGCATGTCGACGAACTGATCGCACGACTCGCGCGGGAAGCGGGCATCGCGCAGCGCTCCGACATCACCGACGACGAGATCGTCGCGCGCTTGACGCGTGCTCTAATCGATACGGGGGCCGATCTCGTGCGCACCGGCATCGCCCTGCGGCCGGGTGACGTCGACCTGGTATGGATTTACGGCTACGGCTTCCCACCCCACCGTGGAGGCCCGATGTGGTACGCGGAGCATGCGTGACGCGGCGATGACCGACACGGCGATCGGCTCAACTGCTCGTGGACATGTTAGAGGGCACGCGACCGATGCCTGAGGCGGTGATCGTCGCGGCGGCGCGGACGCCGATCGGACGCGCGTTCCGCGGTGCCTACAACCAGACCCACGGGGCAACGCTCGCGGGGCACGTCATCGCGGAGGCGGTGAAGCGCGCCGGCATCGACGGGGCCGAAGTTGAGGACGTGATCCTCGGGTGCGGCCTCCCCGAAGGAGCGACGGGACACAACATCGGTCGCGTCGCGGGGCAACGCGCCGGATTACCGCTTGCGACGGCAGGAACGACGATCAACCGCTACTGCGCCTCAGGCTTGCAGTCGATCTCATCGGCGGCGCAGCGCGTGATCGTCGACGGCGCCAAAGTCGTCGTTGCAGGTGGGGTCGAGTCGATCTCGCTCGTGCAGAACAATCTCAACATCACGGACTTCGCCGAGGAGTGGATGCTCCGCCACGAGCCCGACATGTATGAGCCGATGCTGCAGACCGCCGACTTCGTTGCTAAGAAGTACGGCATTTCGCGCGAGCGTCAGGACGAGTACGCGTTGCAGTCGCAGCAGCGCACCGCCGCCGCGCAGCAGCGGGGTGCCTTCGATGCCGAACTGGCGCCGCTGCCGACGTGGAAGTATGTCGAGGAAAAAGAGTCGGGAACGTTCCGCGAAGAGTCGGTGACGCTCACGCGTGACGAAGGAAATCGCCCCGACACGACGCTCGAAGGACTCGCCGCATTGCGCGGGGTCCCCGATAAATCGTCTTCAATCACTGCGGGCAATTCATCGCAACTAAGCGACGGCGCAGCGGCGGTCGTCGTCATGGACGCGGGCGAAGCCGCGCGACGCAACATCGCGCCGCTCGGAATCTACCGCGGCATGGTCGTCGTCGGCTGCGACCCCGGGGAGATGGGGATCGGTCCGGTCTTCGCGATTCCCGCGCTGTTGCGGCGTCATGGCCTTGCCATCGACGACATCGGATTGTGGGAACTCAACGAAGCCTTTGCCGTGCAGACGGTTTACTGCCGGGACGTGCTGGGTATTCCGAACGATCGACTCAACGTCGACGGCGGCGCCATCTCGATCGGTCACCCCTACGGCGTCAGCGGAACCCGCATGACGATGCACGCCCTCTTCGAAGGCAAACGCCGCAACGCTAAATACGTCGTCGTGACGATGTGCGTCGGCGGCGGAATGGGCGCCGCGGGACTGTTCGAAGTCGCTTAAGCCGCAACGCTTGCGCGGTCGGCCCGTGCCGGCGCGCGATGCCACCGTGTGAGCCGACGAGCATTTCTGCACTGCGGCCGGGCTCCGGAGTGCGTCAGCACAACGAACCCCGTTGCGATATTTCCATGGTGGCGACTACCGGAGAAGGTGGGCCCCCCTGCCACCCGCACACGCAATCCGCTCGCACCCCCGCTAGTGTACTGGGGCCGAAATCCGAACCGTTATTCCGCGGGCCTTCTCCGCCGGCTCTTCGTCGCTCGTCGACGCGCCGGCATCTAGCGCGCAACGCGTCAGAGGTAAACCCGGCATGGATCAACCGCATCGTCGCCGTCGAGACGGTTTTGGT
>JALYUD010000151.1 GCA_030853905.1 Vulcanimicrobiota bacterium | reverse complement strand
CGGTACCCCCCTGCGCGACGCGATCGCGGCGCGCGGCGGGGCGCTGACCGACACGGTCGACGGCCGCTCTGTTCGCTTTTATTTGGAAGGGCGGGGGGCTGACGTGCCGAGCCTCGTGGGGCTCTTGGGGATGGCTCTGGCCGCGCCCGATTTCTCTGCTGCCGCCATCGCCGCAGCTCGCGCCGCTTTGACGGCGCAGATCGGTGGCAATCAAGCGAGCGGCCTCGCCGTCGGCATCCAGATGTTTCGGCAGGCCTACGATCCCGGAAAAGGCGGCATGCCGGCGCTCGGTACGGTCGACGGCCTGGCGCAGCTGGGGCCCGACGACTTGACCGCTTTTTACCGGGCGACGTACGAACGCCGGGCGGTGACGGCGAGCGCCGTCGGCAGCGCGTCACCGAATCTCGGCGCGGCCGTGCAGCGTTTGGCCGACGGGCTTCCCAATGGGGCCGTCGTGCCGGTTAGCGAGCACAGCAAACCGATCTCGGCCGAATCGACCCGCATCGTCACGCATCGCGATGTCGCTGAGCCTTGGGTGATCCTCGGTTTCGGCGCGCCGTCGCCCGGCAGTCCGGATTTCGGCCCCATGCTGGTCATGGAGTCGCTGCTGGGCGATGCCTTCAATCGCCGCAGCACGACGACGCTCAGTTATTTCGAGAAACCGATCGGGGCGGTGTATCTCTACGATGCGACGCCCGCCGGAATGGTCGTCTACGTCGACGGTGCTCGGGGCGACCCATCACTCGGTTTGCGGGTCGTGCTCGTAGCAGCGCGTACGCTGGCGGCAAAAAAGGTCGACGCGTCAAGCCTGGCGCGCTTCAAGACGGCTGCCGAAGGGCAGTTCCTGGCCGATTCGCTGCAGCTTTCCGATCGTGCCTATCTGCTGGGCACGCTGTGGTCGCAAGGCCTGGGCAACGATCCGATCAACGCCGCGTTGGAAGCGGTCGAACACACGACGCCCGCCGACTTACAACGCGTCGCCAAGCGTTATCTGCAGCACTACATCGTCGCCCTCGTCCTGCCCCGAGATCGCCCCACCGCCCCAGGCTCGTAAGGGGGCTCCTTTTTCGGTCGGGGCGGACGGGCGTATTGCGCTCGTCCATGATTATCTCAACCAACGTGGCGGGGCGGAGCGCGTTTTTCGTCACGTGGCCGATCTCTATCCGAGGGCGCCCGTTTACACGTCGATCCGCGATAGCCGTGCGACCGGCGATCTGGTCGCTCCCGAGCGCGTGCGGACGTCGGCGCTGCAGCGTCTCCCGGGCGCCGGGCGGTATTTTCGGTATCTGGCGCCGCTCTATCCGCTCGCATTCGAAGCCTTCGATCTGCGCCGCTACGATCTGATCGTCAGCACGACGACGTCGTGGGCAAAAGGCGTTCGCTTTCGCCGGGATGCCGTGCACGTCTGCTACATCCATTCGGTCAGCCGATTCGTCTTTGACTACCAGCGCTATGTCGGCGGATTCGGAGTTGCCGCGTTGGCGCGCCCCCTCGCGCGGGGCCTTGTCGCCTGGGACCGGTGCGCGGCCGCCCGTCCCACTGCCTTCATCGCCAACTCGCGCAACGTCGCGCAGCGCGTGCGTCAATACTACGGTCGTGAAGCATACGTTGTACACTGTCCTGTCGACCTAGACCGTTTTCGCGTGGGCGCCGGTGATGGTGATTATTTTCTGGTCGTCTCGCGACTGCTTGCCTATAAGCGCGTCGATCTGGCGATCGACGCGTGCCGGGAGGCCCATGTGCGCCTCGTGATCGTCGGCGATGGGCCGGCGCGGCGAGCGCTCGAAACCCGTGCCGCCGGCTCGCGAACCGAGTTCGCCGGCGCGGTCGACGATGCCGTGCTGTGCGAATTGATGCGCCGCGCGCGCGCCGTCATCGTTCCCGGTGAAGAAGATTACGGGCTCGTCCCACTGGAAGCCAATGCAGCGGGGCGCCCGGTGATCGCCTACGCCCGCGGCGGCGCGCTCGAAACGATACGTCCCGGCACGACGGGCGAATATTTCGAAAAGGCAACGCCGCATTCGCTGGCCGCCGTCCTGGCCCGTTTCGATTCTTACGCATATGATCCGACGGCGCTAAGGTCACACGCCGAAGCCTTTTCACCGGCCGTTTTCAAAGAACGCTTCGGCTCACTCGTGGCCCGAATCCGCGAACAGGCCACGGCGTCGCGGACGCATCCGCAATGAAGTTCCAGCGGGAACCTTTTCAGTCACGCCCGCGCGCCCTGGTTTGGGCGTACCGTCGTGCGATCGCGCAGCGTACTGCGCTCAGGCGCCCGCCAACCGAGCCGCTACCTTGTGCGGCCGTCGCCTGCGCCACGTGCAGCGGTTTCGCGCAGCAGCGCAAGGGTGGCGCGTGCGAACGACGTGCGGTCAGCGCTCGCAAACGACGCAGTGCGTGCGCGCAAAGTCGCGGCATGATGCGAATCGTCGAGGACGGCGCGGATCGCCGCAGCCCAGGCCGCGACATCGAGCGGATCGAGCAGGACGGCTGCCCCGGCGGTCGTTTCGGGCAGCGCGCTCGTCTCCGAGGCAAGTACCGGGGCGCCGCAGGTGAGAGCCTCGGCGGCGACGAGTCCGAAGCCTTCGGCGAGCGAAGGAACCAGAACGAGACGCGCGTTGCGGTAAAGCGCTCGCAACACGTTGTCGCTCGCTGCTACCTCGCCGCACCGCACTCCTAAGCGCTGCGCCAGCGCGCGATCGTCGTTCGAAAGCTCGCCGACGACGACGAGGGTTTCCGGATCGCGTAACGCGCGGGCGCAAGCTTGCACGGCGAGCGCAGCGTTCTTGCGTGGCTCGCGCACGCCGACGATCAGCACGTAGGGGACTGCATCGAGGGGTGCGGGCGGCGCATCGCCCGCTGCGGGGAAGAAGAAGACGTCGGCTACCGGAGCGATGACGACGGGATCGCAGCCAGGGTGCAATTCGCGCTGGATCTCCCCGCGCGTCCACTGCGATTGGACGGCGATAGCCGCCGCCCGGCGCGCCGCCCGGCGCATCGGCGCCTGTTCGCGAAAACGCGCGATTGGGTCGGCGTGCGGCTGCGTGAACGCGAAAGCATCGTGCATCATCACGAGGGCCGGCGCCGCGGGCATGTAGCGCATGCCGTTGAAGGGAAACCAGACCGCGTCGTACGTGTCGCGCCGAGCGGCACTCGCTTGCGGCGCCACGGTGATATTTTGCGGCGCGAATTCGTCGCGCAAAGCACCCGCGTCGCGCCCCTGGGCGAGCAGCGTTACGTCAACGCCGGGCTCACCGACAAAGAAGGAAAGCGCGCCGCGCACGATCCTTCCCATGCCGCGCCGGTCGCGCACGAGCGCGCCGGCGTCGATCGCAACGGCGAGACGCGCGCTCTTACTTGAAGTGGAAGAACAAGACCGCAAAAACGGTGGTCGCGTTGAAGCCCGCATGGGTGACGACGCTCGTCCAATAGCAACGTGTGCGGGAGTAGACGTAGGCAAGGATCACACCGCCGAGCGCGAGCGAAATCGACACGGTGAGCAACTGTCCCGCGTAGTCCTTCATCGGTTCGGCGTGCACGATGCCGAAGATCACGCCCGAGAGCGCCGCCGCCCAACCGAAGGGAACGTAGCGCGTGAACGCATTGAACAGGAAGACGCGAAAGGTCAACTCCTCGAGCATCGGTGCGAGCGCGATCGCGATGAAGGCGAAGAACGCCTTCTGGATGGGCGTATGCAATTGGCGCAAGAGCGCGATGGCGGCTTCGGCTTCGTGCTTGTGCGAGAGGTTCGTCAGCGCCGTGCCCACGAAGGTGACGACGACCCACATCGCCGCGATGCCGCCGAGGCCGATGCCGATGTCACGCGCCGTCGGCGCGCGAAGGCCCAGTTCGTAGAGCGACGCTTTCGAGATGCGCGGGAGGACTGCCAGCAGGAAAATGCCGAGCGGTACGTAGCCGACCGCCTGCGCGATCAGCGTCTGCTCGACCGAAAGATGCGCGAGATTGACGAAGCCCGCAAATGAGCCCGCGACCACGTAGGCGGCGGGGACGATGATAAAACAGAACGCGACGCCGAGGACGACGAGCAGAACGCTCCAGACGCTCCAGGCGTTAGTCGCCCAGGCGATCGGCGAGGGCGCCGAAGGCGCCCAGGTCGAGTTGTTCCGCACGAATCTCCGTATCGATGTCGAGGGCTGCGAGCGCGCTCTGCGTTCGAGCCCGAGCGATCCCGAGTGCAAGGGTTAAGCTGTTGGCGAGCGTCTTGCGGCGGTACGCGAACGCGCCGCGCACGACCTGCAGTAGAAAGGCCGGTTCGCGCACGGTGACCGCGGGTACCGGGCGGCGTTCCATGAGGACGACCGCGCTGTCGACTGCGGGCCGCGGATAGAATGCGGCGGGTCCCAAGACGAACATGCGCCGCACGGTCATTGCATAGGTAACGACGAGCGTAAGGCTGCCGTATTGCGGTGTTCCCGGGCGCGCGGTCAAGCGTTCCGCCACGTCACGTTGCAGCATCGCGACGATGCGCTGCGGCGGATTGCGTAAGCCGAGCCACTGGCCGATCAAGGGCGTCGCGATATTATACGGCATATTTCCTGCGCCGCACCACGGTCCATCGGCGGTTGCAGCATCGTAATCGAAACCGAGTGCGTCCCCCTGGGCGATCTCCGCCCCCGCAAGATCGTCGCGCTCGCGCAGGATCGCGACCAGATCCGAGTCGATTTCGAGCGCCGTAAGCCGCGCTCCGCGTTCGAGGAGCGCGCCCGTCAGCGCGCCCGTCCCCGCTCCAATCTCGATCACTCGTGCACCGTGCTGCGTTACGCATAGGTCGGCGATGCGCCGTAACGCAGCGCCGTCCGTCAGAAAGTTTTGCCCGAAGCGTTTCTTGGGCCGCAATCCGCGCGCGGCGAGCAAACTCCGCGGGTTCGCGAAAGTTATTTTAAAACGTAAACGGTGACCGGCCGCCGGCCGAAGCGCATCGCATCGGCCAGCGTGTCGAATCCGAGGTCGACGCGATTGCCGTGAATCGCGCCGCCCGTGTCACCCGCGACCGCGCGACCGTAGCCCGGCACGAAGAGATGCGTGCCGAGCGGAATGACGCTCGGGTCGACCGCGATGATGCCGAACCCGGCCCGTGCGCCGCTCGCCGTCGTGCCGCTGCAGCCGTAGCATTGCGCGGTGTACGCGGTCGCGATCACGTGCAGCGCGGAGCCGGCGAAGTGCAGCACGCTGGCAAAGCCGGCAGCAGCCACGTGCGCAAGCGACGAGTACGCTGCTAAGCCGCGGACGATGATGCGCGGGTGCGGCCGGATGATCCGCGAAGCGAGCACCGTGCGCGTCGTGACGCCGTCGTCGACGTTGACGACGCGTACGGTCGTTTCGCGGTAACCGGCGCAACCTTTAGCCAGCGTCCGCGTCGCCCCCAGCGGCATGTTCGCATCGATGCGTTCTTTGATCTTCGGTGCGATGCGGGTGCGGATTTCGGCGGTCCACGTCCGTCGATGCGTGACCTGCACGATCTGACCGGCGATCAACGGCGTTGCGAGCATCGGGCTCACCTCGTCGTCGGCGTCGAGGCGGATATGCCGCACTCCGAGCAGTTCGCCGATCGTCGCGGCCGACGAGCGTAAGCGGTGTTTATGCTTGCCGACGAAGAGAACGAGCGGCACGGCCGCGCGGTACTCGACACGCATTCCATCTTCGATCGGCGCACCGGCTTCGGGAGAGACGAAGTCGTCCGGCCCGACGCGTAGGCCGCGTTCGCTCATGAACGCCGCGACCGTCTCGGCGCGGGTCGTGTACGACGTTTGGATCCCGTCGCTCGTCAGCAGTACGGTGTCGGCTGTCGCCGTGGCATCCGCGGCTTGCGGCACGGTCGTAACATTGGGAGCGGGCGCGGCAGCCTGTGGATAAAGTGGGAGCGGCGGCGTCACGGCGCCGGCCAGCGCCGGAGTACCGAAGGTGAGCGTAAGTGCGAGCGCCGTCGCTGCGAGATAAGCAGCTTTAAGCGGGCACGAATTACGATCGTTGACGCTCAACACGGCTCCTTTCTGGACTGTGCGGCACGCCGCGATGCGCGTTTGATAGAAACGCTGCACCCACGAGGCGCAAGTTTACAAAGTAGCGGCTGACGCTTCCGAAGAAGGACGACCACGGCGATCGGGCACATGCCCAATCGGAACCCGGCCACCATAGCACAGGCGACCTGAGGCGTCAAATGCTCTTTTCCGTTTCTACCGAGATGACTTTTGTAGGCGTCGCTATCGTCGTGATGGTACGGTAATCGATTGTGAAGCGCTGGCGCATCGGATTGTTCACCGAGTGTTATCGGCCGATTCAAAATGGGATCGTTGCATCGGTCGATGCGCTGGCGCAGACGCTGTGTGCGCGCGGTCACGATACCGCGATCGTTACGCCGCGCATGCCCGGTTTCGATGATGATGCGCGCAACGTCGTGCGGCTACCGTCGTTGCCGCTGCCGACACGCACAGCCTATCGTCTTACGGTGCCGTATCTTCGTGCATCCGATGGTTTTTCGCTCGTGCACGCGCACTCGCCGTTCATGACGGGCGCCCTCGCCGCGTGGTACGCGCATCGCCGACGCGTTCCGCTCGTGTTCACGTATCATACGCAACTGGAGGCGTACGCGCACTACGTTCCGTTCGAAGCGCACACGACGCGCGCCGCGACGGCGCTGTTGACGCGGACCTATGCCAATGCGGCCGATATTGTGATCGTTCCGACGCGCGCGATGGAGCTTCATTTGCGCACGCTCGGCGTCGAGCGGGAGATCGCCGTCATTCCCAGCGGCATCGACGTCGCCGCATTTGCACGCGGGCGCCGTAGTACGACGCTGCGCGAACGCCTCGGGGTTGCCCCGCACGAACGGATGGTGCTCGCGGTGGGGCGGTTGGAACGCGAGAAGAATTTCGAATTGGCGCTCGAGACGTTCGCACGCGCCGGCATTTCCGAGGCGCGTCTCGTGCTCGTCGGGGACGGGACGCATCGCGCAGCGCTCGAGAGGTTCGCGGCGCAGGCGGGCATTGCGGCGAGTGTCACCTTCGCGCGTGAATTCGCGCGCGACGATCTGCCCGATGCATACGCTTCGGCCGACGCATTTCTGTTCACGAGCCGCAGTGAAACACAGGGACTCGTCCTAGTCGAAGCGCTCGCCGCCGGGGTGCCGATCGTGGCCCTCGATACGCCGCAAACGCGCGACGTGCTGGGCGGTGCGGGCACGCTCGTGGAGGGAAACGCCGCCGCCTGCGCGGCTGCGCTG
>JALYUD010000119.1 GCA_030853905.1 Vulcanimicrobiota bacterium | reverse complement strand
CGCGCCGCGGCGCTCGTGCAGCGCGAACTCTACGAACGCGGCGTCGCCGTAACGATCAAGTCGATCTCCAACGCCCAACTCTTTCTGCCCGCAAGCGACGGCGGCACGCTTGCCACCGGAAACTTCGACCTCGCTTACGTCCCGTGGTCGATGGGCGCCGATCCCGACGATCGCTTTCTTTTGGGATGCACCCACGCATCGGCCAACTACATGCGTTACTGCAACCCGCGCGTGCAGAAGCTGGAGATGCGTGCCGTCACGCAACAATCGCGCGCCAAGCGAAAAGCCGCCTATGGCGCGATCGACCGCATCGTCGCGCACGACGTCCCGATCATCTACCTCTTCAACCCGACGTACATCTACGCATTTCGCTCGAGCTTGAAAGGCTTTGCCCCGAACGCCTTCGTGCCGACGTGGAATGCGTACGCGTGGCGGACGCGGTGACGTTTTGCGGCTTCGGTTTCAGCGCAATCCTGAACGTAAAGCGCTGCTCCATAGGAGCGGGACGCTCGGCGCGGCTTGCCCGGCGACAGGTGATGGGGTAAATCTCGGCCATGAAGCTGCGCCGTTTTGGGTTCACCGGATGTGAAGTTCCGATCATCGGGCAGGGGACGTGGCCGCTGCCAGACCGAGAAGCGCTGCGTCGTGGCATCGACCTCGGGATGACGCACATCGATACCGCCGAGTTGTACGGCGACGGGCGTTCCGAGGAGATCGTCGGAGAAGCAATCGCTCCGTATCCTCGTGAGTCGTTGTTCATCGTCTCGAAATTCGTGCCCTCAAACGGGACGCGGGAGGGCGTGAAACGCGCGTGCGAACGCTCGTTACGGCGCTTGCGGACCGACTATCTCGATTGCTATCTGTTGCACTGGCGCGGCACCGCCGATCTAGCCGAGGCGATGGCGGCTCTTGAAGCGCTGCTCGACACGGGAACGATTCGCAGCCTGGGCGTCAGCAATCTCGATCCGTGGGACCTGCGCGAAGCCGTTGCGGGATTACGGGATGCCCGGATCGCGTGCAACCAAGTGCTCTACAACCTAGGCGAGCGAACCCCCGAAGCGCATGAATTGCCCTGGTGCCGCGACAACGACGCCGCCTTCGTCGCTTACACACCGCTCGGTCGACCACGCCAACGCGAAGGCGAAGCGGTTCTCACCGATATCGCCGCAGCGTACCGCGTCTCACAGGAAGCGGTCGCCCTTGCGTTCCTCCTGCGAGACCCGCTCGCGTTCGTGATTCCCAAAGCGAACACGCCCGTGCACGTCGACGCGAACGCGTGTGCCGGCAACCTCGACCTGAAAAGCGACGACATCGCCCGGATCCAGCAGGCCTATCCGCCTCAAAAACGCAGCGGCGCCCTGCCGATGAACTGACCGATGCCTGGATCGACGCCCCAAAGACCGGCCTTCGTCACATCGTTTTGACGGCGGCGTTAACGGCATCGATTGACTTTTTGGCGTCGCCGAACAGCATCGCGGTCTTAGGGTCCTCGTAAAGCGGGTTGTCGATGCCGGCGAAGCCGGATTTCATCGAGCGCTTGAGGACGATTACGTTTTGCGCCTTGTCAACGTCGAGTATCGGCATGCCGAAGATCGGCGAACCCTTGTCGGCGCGGGCGGCGGGATTGGTGACGTCGTTGGCGCCGACGACGAGCGCGACGTCGGTGCGCTCGAACTCGGGATTGATGTCGTCCATGTCGTAGAGCGACGTGTACGGGACGTTCGCTTCGGCGAGCAGCACGTTCATGTGTCCCGGCATGCGCCCAGCGACCGGATGGATGGCGTACTTCACTTCGATGCCGCGCTTTTCGAGTTGATCGGCGAGGTCGCGAATCGAATGCTGCGCTTGCGCGACCGCCATGCCGTAGCCGGGCACGACGACGACTCGATCGGCGTACGCCAGCATCGCCGCGACATCTTCCGCCGACAGCGAGCGGACGTTGGCCATGTTCGTCCCGCCGCCGCTTGCACTCGCTTTGGGCGCCGCACCGAACGCCCCGAAAAGAACGTTCGCGACGCTGCGGTTCATCGCGCGTCCCATCATCAAGGTCAGCAGTGTTCCCGAGGCACCGACCAATGCGCCGGAGATGATCAACACGTTGTTCGAGAGCACGAAGCCGGTCAGCGCCGCCGCGAGCCCGGTGAACGAGTTAAGCAGCGAGATGATGACTGGCATGTCGGCGCCGCCGATCGGCAAGGTGAAGAGTACGCCGAGGAGCAGCGAGCCGACGAGTGCGACCGCGAGCCAACGCGCCGGATCCGTGCCGGCAACGACGAACCCGGCTGCGGCCAGAATGATGAGGAGCAGCGCGGCGTTGACGATTTGCTGTCCCGGATAGACGATAGGCCGGCCGGGCATCACCTCTTGCAGTTTGAGGAACGCGATCACCGAGCCGGAGAACGAGATCGCGCCGATGATCGCGGTCAGTGAGGCGGTGACCGACACGTCGCCGCCGATATGAGCGCCGGTATGGACGCGTTCGAGCAGCTCGCCGAGGGCGACGAGCGACGCCGCGCCGCCGCCGGCACCGTTGAAAATGGCGACCATCTGCGGCATCGCGGTCATCGCGACCCGCCGTGCCGAGTAGATGCCGATGGCAGCGCCGACGACGACGCCCGCCGCCAAGACGCCCCAATTGAGAAGACCTTGCGTCGCCGTTGCGATCAGCGCGATCGCCATGCCGACGGCGGAGAGGCGGTTGCCCAATCGTGCCGTGCGCGGTGAGCTCAGATACTTTAGACCGATGATGAACAGGATGCCCGTGACGAGATACGGGACCTCGACGGGGTTTCCAAAGGTCGTCGTCACGTCGCGGACGTTTCCCTCGGTTGTCCGATCGCATCGACGGAGATCGACCCATCGGCATTTTTCACGTCGGGCTTTGCCGCCCGCTGTGCCTTAGGCCGAAACATTTGCAGCATGCGCTCGGTCACGGTGTAGCCGCCGAATACGTTGAGTGATGCCAGCACGACGAGCAGGAAACCGATCACGTTTCCGAGCGGCGCATGCGCGGTGCCGGCGACCAGCAACGCGCCGACGAGCACGATGCCGTGAATCGCGTTGGTGGCGGACATCAACGGCGTGTGCAACGTCGTCGGAACCTTCGAGATCACTTCGATCCCGACGAACACGGAAAGAATGAAGATGGTGATCTCGGTGAACAGGTGCTCGTTCATGCGGGTCCTGCGGCAGGCTGCAAAGCGGCGAGCGTCGGCTCGTGCACGATCCGGCCGTCTTTGGTCAGCGTCGTTCCGCGCACGATCTCGTCGTCCATGTCGAGCGCGAGCGCGCCGTCTTTGATGATGTAGTCGAGCAACGTCTGCACGTTCTTCGAATAGAGCTGGCTCGCGTGCGTCGCGACCGTCGAGGGCAGATTCGTCGTGCCGACGATCGTCACGCCGCCCGGGCTTGCGACCCACTCTCCGATGCGCGTCAGCTCGCAGTTGCCGCCCGTTTCGGCCGCGAGGTCGACGACGATGCTGCCGGGCGCCATAGCCGCCACCGCTTCGCGCGTCACGAGCACCGGAGCGCGTCGGCCGGGCACGGCTGCCGTCGTGATCACGACGTCCGAGGCGCCGATCGCCTTGACCATCGCGGCACGCTGCTTCTGCAGTGCTTCATCCGAAAGCTGACGGGCGTAGCCGCCGCTGCCGTCGGCCGATTCTCCGACGTCGATCTCCAAGAATTTGGCGCCGAGCGACTGAACCTGTTCCTTCACGGCACTGCGCGCGTCATAGCCGGTGACGACGGCGCCCAAGCGGCGCGCCGTCGCAATCGCCTGCAGGCCCGCAACGCCGGCGCCGATCACGAAGACCTGCGCGGGTTTTATCGTGCCGGCGGCGGTCGTCAACATCGGGAAGTATTTCGGGAGCGCCGCCGCGGCAATGAGGACCGCTTTGTAACCGGCGACATTGGCTTGTGACGACAGAGCGTCCATCGACTGCGCTTTGGTCGTCCGTGGAATCGCATCCATCGAAAGCGCCGCGATCTTGCGCGCGGCATACGCTTCGACCGAACGCGGATCGCCGAGCGGCGCAAGAAAGGCGATCAGGACCTGCCCATCGTGCATGCGGGCCAGTTCAGCGGACGTGGGGCGCGCGACTTTGGCGATGATTTCCGCCTTCGCGTAGAGTTCGGGCGCATCGGCGGCGAGCGTCGCACCCGCCGTTTCGTACGCCTCGTCGCGATACGAAGCTGCGCTCCCGGCGCCGCGTTGCACGAGCACGCTGTTGCCGTTCTTGATCAGTTTCGCGACGGTCTCCGGCACGAGGCCGACGCGCCGTTCCCCCGGCACAATTTCGGTCGGAACCCCGATTAGCATAGGCTGTGGCCTTTCGTCTGTGATCCTCGGAGTCCCAGCTAACGTGATGGGTCGAACGGCGGCGCGGGATTTCGCGTCAGAGCCAGCGCGAGCATCACGAGGGCCAAGGTGCCGGCGGCGTGGAGCGGGAGCGCCTTGCGATTTGCCGCCGGCGTTGTTGCCACGAGAACGAAGTCAGCCGCACCGATGAGGGCGGATAACCCGAGAGCGCCGGCGATCGCCCGAGGGTGAGCGCGGCGGCCGAGCAGCGTCGCAAGCAGAAGACCGAGAACGAGATCGCGAGCCCCGAGGGCTCGTACGTAAGCCACGGTTCGTTCATCGCACACGGGAAGGCCGTATTGCGCGCTCGACCTGCGCGGCGCCGCGAGTGCGCCGGCGCCGACGGCGACGAACCCGAGCGCGACGAGAGCGGCGACCTTCAAGCGTTTTCCGCTGATCTCAATCGCGTCCGCATCCGGCCCTTAAATTCCCTCGCGCCGCTGTCGAAGACAAAGCCATAAGCGCTCGAGGGCTAAGCGGACCGAGGGCGAGGGCGCCGGTCGATGACCCACTCATCGGCCGGCGCTTTTGGTTTCAGGTTATGCCGGCACGGCGTGGACAATGGCCGGAACGGCATGAACGATAGCTGGAACGGCGTGGACAATGGCCGGAACAGCGTGGACAATGGCTGCCACGGCGTGAACGATAGCCGGCACGGCGTGGACGATGCCTAGTGAAAGCAACGTCAACTCCTTTCTCGGATTTAAGCGGACCGAGTTGTTGAAGGGGACGAGAAAACCGCGCGGAGCGATTCCTCGCGTGCGCGCAAACTGTGATCGTGGTCACTTGGCTCCCTAGGGAACGCGTGCTCGACGCCCTCTCTTCGGAGGGCTGCTTACCGAGGGCGTTCGAGCAACGGGAAGAGGGGCTAAGCGAGAGGCCGACGGAATCGCTGGCCGCCAGCCGGTCTATCTGCCGCTACATCGCCGAAGCGGCTAATGCGATCGTGTTTCGAAGGATGCCGATGCCATGGATGTCCACCTCCACGACGTCCCCGTCGCGGAGAAACTCCGGTGGGACCCGCGCGAAGCCGACTCCGTCGGGCGTCCCCGTCGCGATGACATCGCCGGGTTCCAAGGTCAGTCCTCGCGAGAGCGACGCGATGATGCGGCCGATGTCGAAGATCATCTGCTCCGTGTTGGCCGTCTGCTTCGTTTCGCCGTTGACTCGAAGGGCGATGTCCAACTTGTGCGGATCGCCGACTTCGTCGGCGGTGACGATCCACGGCCCGATGGGGCAGCTTTCGTCGAGGCTCTTGCCCTTGAACCACTGTTGGTGGGCTTTTTGCAGATCGCGAGCGGTCACGTCGTTGAGGCAGGTATAGCCGAAGACGACGCCCAGTGCATCGCCTGCAGAAACATCACGGCAGCGCGAACCGATCACGACGGCCAACTCCGCCTCCCAATCGTATTGCTGCGAAAGCTTCGCCGAGAGGTGCAAGGTCGCATTCGGGTTCGCGATCGCCGTGGGTGCCTTCGTGAAGAACGTCGGCACGGTTGGCAGATTGACGCTCGTACCGCGCGCGCGGGCAACTTCTTCGGCGTGCCCCATGTAGTTGCGGCCGACGCAAAAGACGTTCTTATGAGGCCGGACCGGCGCGAGCAGCGTGACCTCCGTGAGAGGCACGGGCATCGCGGCCTCTAACGCGGCACGCTTTGCCGGTGCTAAAGCAAGATAGTGCTGTAGCGTCGGAATCTCGGAAAACGCTTTGAGCTGATCTCCCTCCAGGATGCCGAAGCGATCTTCACCGGAATGGCGGAAGCATGCGATGCGCATGGGCCGAGGCTTCGCCGATGTGAAAGCGCGAATCCCCGTGGAATGCGCGTGGCGATCTTCGGCGGTACGGGCGGCATCGGCCGCTGGCTCGTCGCGATCGCGCGAGAGAACGGTGACCACGTCAAGGTGCTCGTGCGCGATCGCCGCAAACTTCCGAGCGACCTCGGTGCCATCGGTGTGCTGGAAGGCAACGTCTTCGACCGCGAGGCCGTGGCCACGACGGTCGGGGGCTGCGATGTCGTGTTCTCCGCCCTCGGGTCCGACGGTCTCGGCCGGACCGACGCGTACTCCCGCGGGACGGCGAATATCCTGGCCACAATGCGGGAGAACGGTCCGCGGCGTCTGCTGGTCGTGTCTTCGGTGGGCGTCGAGGACGATCCGAAGCTCGATTTTCTCGGCCGCCGGATCGTCATGCCGCTGCTGCTCGGCAACGTGCTCGCCGACATGCGGGTGATGGAGCGCGAGGTCGAGGCAAGCAGCCTCATCTACACGATCGTGCGCCCGGCGCGCTTGAGTGACGGTCCCCGCACCGGGCTCTATCGCGCCAACGATCGCTTTCTGCCGGACGGCGGCCGAACGATTTCGCGGGCCGACGTGGCCGATTTCATGTACCGGATCGTCGTCGACGAGCGGACGCTCCGGAAGACGGCAGCTCTGGCCTACTGATCGGTCCTTCGCCCTATATATGGGCAGCTCACCGGCCGACATCTAAGGTGGGATGTCACGGCAACCATCGTCGCACTGTGATCCGCCTCACAGAAGGTTCGAAAGTGAAGCGGTTTCGCCCCATCCTGGGCTACCATGCAAGCGATGGCTCGGGAGATTGGCGAGCGAATGACCTCGGCTGCCGGCGATCGTTCAGAGCAGCCGCAGCCGCGGCATTTGTGGGCTCCGGATGTTCTGCTCGAGCGGCCGCGGATTGAGGAGGCGTTTCGGCGCGCGAGCCGCCACCGCATCACCGTCGTCAGCGGCTCGAGCGGCGCCGGAAAAAGTGCGGCGATCTATGCCCATTTGCGACGGGTACACGGGCCAACGGTCGCCTACAGCCCCTACCCCGTTGCTCAGGATCTTCTCCCGTTCGCCCGGGGCCTCGCCGCCGAGTTGACCGCCATCTCAGCGGCGCTGGCTTTGGGGCTCGGTGCAGCCTCGGCCGGGGCCGCCCGCACTGCGCGCCCGGCGGCGGCGCTCGCTGCGTGGTTCGCCGACCATCTGAATGCCGCCCAGGCAACGATCGTGCTCGACGATCTTCATCTCGTCGACGGGTCGGACGAGATACGAGAATTCGTGACCGCGTTAATAGAACGCGCCCCGCAGATTCGCTGGATCGTGGCGGTGCGGTCGACCGCCACAATGCCGGTCGCGGCGTGGCTCGCTGCCGACGCGGTCGATCTTCACATTGATGATGCCCTGCTTACGTTCACGGCCGATGAAGCGATCGAACTCGCGCAAAACAGCGGAGTCGACGAGCGACGTGCGCTCGAGGTGTTCGCGGTCGCGAACGGACACGTCGGGCGTCTTGTGCTTGCGCTGGGTACCACGAATTCGTTGGAACTTGCGGCTCTTCAATTTGAAGATAGCCTCGAAACATCGGCGGCGAACTTCTTGGAGACGCTCGATGGAGAACGGTCACGCTCGCTGCATGCCCTCGCGCAGTTGCCGTCGCTCGAAGAACGCAGTGTAAGGAACATCCCGTATGGCGCGGAGATTCTCGCTGGCCTCGGTGCGGAACTTCCCTTCGCGTTTCGCGTTTGCGAGCCTCGCTTCTCGTCGTCCTTTATAGCTGCGGTCAGACGACTTAGCTCTACGGACGGCGCGAAGCACTTGCAGGCGGCGCATCTAGCTTGCACCGCGCTCGAACAGAGCGGGCGTCATGAGGAGGCGCTTCGCATCGCCGCCCTCAACGGAAATTCGGAGGACGTACTTCGGCTGCTCGACGCGATCGGATTCGCGCTGCTGAGTCGAGGTTATGGCGATATCGTCGACGCGGCGGTTCGTGTCCTCGGACCCGGAGAGCGGCGCAACAACGTCGTCGCTCTCATCATCGAGGCGACGCGCGAGTCTGATATCGGACGCCATGACGTGGCCGATGCTTGGTTTTCACACGCCATCCAGGCCGCAGGCGATGACCTGGTGCGGACGCGGGTTCAATTACTGTACGCCCGGGACTTACTTCGCCGCCAGCGGCTCGATTGCATCGGCACGCTCGAACGGATCGCCGCAGAAGAATCGGATGCCGACTTGCAAGCATCCGCGGTCGCTTCGCTTGGCGCAGCGTATGCGACCGCTCAACGCTGGGCCGACTCAAGGCGGTGCATCAGGACGGCGCTGGAGCACATCGATGAGATCAGCGACGTCTCGGTTCGCGCCACCGTGTACCAGAGTGCGGCCTATGCTGCCGTCAGTGACTACGACGCGGATGCCGCGGAACGTTATGCCGGTCTGTCGCTGTCGCTGTCAAGCGAACACGGATACGAGGATGTAGCCGCGTGCGCGTTGAGCGTCTTGGTTTTTGTCGCCGTAAATCTAAGAGACGATGTTCCCGCCGGTCTTTTGCTCCTGGGCGCGCTGGAAGCCCGCACGTCTCTTATGGGCAATGCTTTCTGGCGGCGATATGCGCTGCTCGTGGGCGTCGACGTGCATGCTGCCCGCGGCGCTTGGCACGAGGTGACGCGCGGCGAAGAGGCTTTGTCGAGCGAAGAGATTGAGAATGATGCGCAGCATGCCGATGAATCGCTTTTACCGGCGCGCGCGCTCCGCCTGGCGGCGCGCGGGGATTTTGCCGGTGCGTGTCACACGCTCGCCGGTACTGCGGAGCACCAGAGCGACACCACGACACGCATTTTTCGTTGGGCGGAGATCGCGATGTATGCGGCCGCTGCCGGAATGCGGGCACAGACACTCAAGGCCATGAGGGCCGCTCGCAGTCACTTGAGGCGGTTGCCGATTTCGCGAGACGCTGCCAATCTGCGCGGCCGCCTGAACCTTGCTCTCGCCGCGCTGCTCATGGGTAACGTCCGAATCGCGGCCGCTCTGCTTACCGAACTGACAGAACCGGTCCGTGAATTTCCGCGCCTCAACTGCCTCCACGCATTGCTTGTAGCGATGCTTCGACAGCGGACGGGCGCACAGAACCACGAGGAGATTCTGCAACGCCTCGACGCGCTCAACGAGAGCGGCTTCGGCGGCATGGCAATGATGATTGAGGCGATCCCGTCGGGGCGCCTCCGCCTGCAGAGGGCTGCATGAACCAGACAGCGGCTTCCGCACTATGCAGCCCGTCGCTGACGGCCGAGGTCGCCTCGGCAATTTTAGAACGCGGATATCACGGCGATCCACCGCTGCTCGCGAGCGTCGTCGCCGCGGGGCTGGCCGAGCGCATCATGACGATCTCGCAGGAGCCGCCGGACGAAGTCGTGAGCTGGGTCGACCAAGTCTGCTTTCGCTATTCGCCGCCGAAGCGAGTGACCGCGATGCTCGAAAGCGCCTGTGCGATCGCACGCGGCATCTTGCAGTATCATCCCGAAACCGGGATATCGAACGACGAATTTACCGTCCTCGAGGATGGTGTCGGTCAGGTCATTGGGCGTCACCGTGAAAAGGAATCGCACGAGGCCGAGATCGTGGCGGCCGAAGAGATCGAGATCGCCATGGCCGGCTTCCTCCTGCAACTCGATGACGCCGATCCGGCGAGCGCCGAGCACTCACGCGCCGTCGGTCTGTGGTGCAAACGGATCGCGCGCCGGCTCGACATGAATGAGGAGACGTCGATCTTCGTCTCCCGCTGTGGAGCGCTGCACGACGTCGGCAAGTCATCGACCCCCAAAGAAATCCTACAAGCGCCGCGCGGGCTCACCAAAGAAGAGTGGGTCGTCATGCGGGCTCACACGACCGTCGGCGCGCAGATGATCGAAGACATGCCGCATCTGCAGCCGTTCGCGCCGGCGGCGCGCTGGCATCACGAGCGACTCGACGGGATGGGCTATCCCGACAAACTGGGGCCGGAAGACATCCCGCTGCACATCCGGATCGTCACTGTCGCCGACTGCTTCAACGCGATGATCGGCCGGCGACCCTACCGCCTTCCCATGTCGCCGAACGCGGCCCTCGAGCAGCTGATCGCGCACCGCGAAACGCAATTCGACCCGCTCATCGTCGAAGCGATGATCGACGTCGTCGAACGCGCCGACTAACAGGCCGCGTTTGTCGAACCGCGTCGCCGGCCGAAGCCGGCCGTCGTGAGTGCGTGGGCAGCGGCTGCCGACGGCACCGTCGCACGGGATAGGTGCCAAAGCCACCGTCGCGGCGCGTGCATAGTCAGCATCGGACCCTCGTAGACGGCGTCTCGGAACGATGCGCTGCCCAACAGGGCCGCCGGCATCGCCGTCACAGGTCGAAGCCGGCCCAGTGACAACCGTCACAAACGGCCTGAAAAGGGGATCAGTAAGACTTTGGTCTCTACGCCCCCTCGAATCGGGGGAGGCATAGTAGCACCTAAGCGCGCCGCCCGCGGCGCACGACCTTCCCGCTCTTTACTGGAGAGTGACTTTTCATGCGTTGTCTCATCGTCGTAGCGCTCGGTGCTCTGCTGATGACCGGCTGCTCGAGCTCGAGCGGCCTCGCCCCTGCGACCCTCCCGCTTCAGGATCATCCCGGAACGACCGGCGGCGCGACTTCTTCGAGCGGCCTGATGTCCGCGGTGCGCGCGCCGGCGAGCGTGCTCGCGGCAATGAACGCCGCGCCGACCGGTCAACGCCAGACCGAAGGCCTCAGCGCCGTTCCATGGCCGCTGACCGCCGTTCCGTGGCCGCTAAACCGCCGTTCCGTGGCCGCTAACCGCCGTTCCTTGGCAGGGCGCAGCACCGCCACCTGCGGCCGCCGTCTGCGACCCTAGTGCACACGGAGCGCACTGCAAGGCGGAGATCAATCAAAACGACCCCGTTCAGCCGAACTCGAACGCGCCGGCGGCCAGCGTCGCGGGCGTCCAACCGGGGTTGCTGCAGTACCTCTATAACCTGCCGCCGAACGGCGGTGCCGGCCAAACGGTCGCGCTGATCGTGGCCTTCGACGATCCAGCCGCCGAAGCGGACCTCGCCGTCTACCGGCAGACGTTCGGCTTACCGCCGTGCTCCAGCACGAACGGCTGTTTCAGCAAAATCGCGGGAAACGGCAGCGGAACGCTTCCGGCGCCGGATTACGGCTGGGCAGCCGAAGCTTCGCTCGATCTCGATGCCGTCTCTGCCGCCTGCCCGCAGTGCAAATTGACGTTGGTCGAAGCGGCAAGCGCGCAAATTCCCGACCTGGCGACGTCGGTCGATACCGCCGTGGCAGCCGGAGCGAACGAGGTCAGCAACAGCTACGGCGTTGCGGAGGCCGCCGACAACGTCCAGTATGACTCGCACTATAACCATCCCGGCGTTCCGATCACGGCTGCGGCCGGCGACGTTGGATACGGCGTCCAGTTTCCGGCTTCATCCGAATACGTGACCGCGAGTCCGACCGCGGGAGGCACGACGTTGCCGACGCCTGGTTCGCCCACGCCGCGGAACTTGCGCGCGATCCGCTGGACCGCTATCGCGTGCAGTACGTGTATGCCGGAAACCTGCTGCGCCGCGGGCGCTTCGATTGCATCGACGTTCTCGAATCGCTCGTCGATAAAGCGGCGACGCCTGAACTGGAAGCGTCCGTGATCGCAACCCTCGGCGCCGGATACGGCGCCGCCGGACGATGGCAGGAAGCGCGTCAACGCATCGCCCAGGCGTTGCTGCGCGTCGACGACATCACCGACGTTGCGACGCGGGCGTCGGTCTACCAAAGCGCAGCCTATGTTGCGCTGCAGGACGGCGACGCACAGGCGGCCGAGCGGTACGCCGGGGTCGCGCTCTCGCTGGCCGACGAACATGGGTACGATCGGATCGCCGTCCTGGCATTGATCGTCCATTACGTCGTCGCCTCGTCGTTCAAAGATGACATCGCGTCGGCGCTAGACATTTTGCGTGCGCTCGAACGTTACGCGAACCGCCTCGGAAATGCGTTTTTCCGACGTTACGCGCTGCTGGGCATGATGGAATCGCATGCCGAACGGGGCGACCGCCCCGAGCTCGAGCGCACCGAGCTCGCACTCGAGCGCGAAGAAGTCGAGAACGATGTCGTCCATGCCGAGGAATCGTTGTTGCCGGCGCGCGCGATGCGCCTCGCCGGGTCGGGCGATTTCGCCGGCGCCTATCGGCTGCTCGCCTCGAGCGCCGAACGCCCGATGGAAGCCGACCAGCGAGCACTGCGCTTTGCCGAAATCGCCGTCTATGCGGCGGCCGCCGGTTTTGAAGAGATTGCCGACCGTGCGATTGCAGCGGCACGAAAGGCACTGCGTCGCGCCGGCTGCGGTCCCACCGCGACCTTGATGCGCGTACGTCTCCACGTGGCTCTCGCATCGCTCCTGCTCGGGCGGCTTCGTTCTGCCGCCGGAGTGCTGTGCTCGACCGAACGCGCGACGGCCGACTTGCCGCGCCTACGAAAATTTCACGCGTTGCTGCGCGCGATGCTGGCGCGTCGCCGTGGCGTGCCCAACCACGATGAAGTCTTGCGCTTGCTGGAAACGATGGACGACGAAGGCTTCGGCGGCATCGCCCAAATCATCGAAGCGCTCCCGGATGTACGGCTCGATGCGTTGGAACTCGCTTCATGAGCGCCGTCCCCGCGCTCCAGACTCGCGCGACCGCGCCGTTCGACGTGCGCGCTGCCGCACTGCCGCGCATCAGCGCAGCAGAAGCGAAGGCCGATAGGCTGCTCGCCGCGGAGCTGGCTGCGGCGATCGTACGCAAGGGCTACGGGCTCAATCCTCCGCTGCTTGCGGCGGTGCTCGCCGGCGGAATCGCCGAGCGTATCGTGCGAGCGTTGCACGGCAGCGGCTTTCTCGAGGTCATCGCGTGGGTCGAAGCGGTTTGCGAACGCTACGCCTTGCGGCGCGAAGTGATTTCGATGCTCGAGGCCGCATGCGCGATCGTTCGGCCCAGCTTGCGTGCTCGCCGCGACCTCGCGGGGTCCATCGACGGTCTCGCTACGCTCGAAGGCGGCATCCAAAGAGCGATCGAGCGTTATGTGGCCCGCGAGGTGCGCTCGACCGATTACGGCCTCGCGGACGTCGAAGCGGCGATGGCGGCTTTGCTCGTCCGCCTCGACGATGCCGATCCGGCCAGCGCCGAGCACTCGCGCGCCGTATCGCTCTGGTGTAGACGCATCGCTCGCCGCTTGGCCCTCGACGACGATGCCTGCAGTTTTGCGGCACGCTGCGGTTTATTGCACGACGTCGGCAAGACAAAAACGCCCAAAGATATTCTGTCGGCGCCGCGCGGGCTTAGCAGTGCCGAGTGGGTGGTCATGCGCGAACACACTGAACTGGGCGCCGCTATGATCCGCGAAATCCCGCTGTTGCGCCCTTTCACGTCGGCGGCGCGCTGGCATCACGAGCGTCTCGACGGGAAAGGCTACCCGGACGCCCTACCGGCCAAAGAGATTCCGCTTCACGTGCGGATCGTCAGCGTCGCCGACTCATTCAACGCGATGATCGGACGCCGCCCGTATCGGCTACCGATGGCTCCGAGCGCAGCGCTCGAGCAGCTCATCGCCAACCGCGGCACACAGTTCGACCCGATGATCGTCGAAGCAATGATCGAGGTGGTCACCGGACGTGAATGTGCTTAGGCAGACTCAAATCTGAGTCTCCTTAGGGTTTACGGCGGGTTAGGTGCCATTGATCGCAGTACGTGCAGTGGTACGTGAAGAGGACGCGCGACATGCCGTTCATGGCGGCGTGGGCGTGCGCTTCGGCTTCGCTGCGGTAAGCGTCCTTCGAGGTGCAGCTGCGCTTGATGTCGCGATCTTGTACGTCGTCGATCTCGCCGCGCGAGCGTAACCACCACTTCATCGGATCGAAGCTCATCGTCGCGCGCGAAAACTCAGCCGGGGGAGCCGGCGTCGCCGGTAAGGACGAACGGCGCCGTCAGTTGCGCGCCAGCGCGACGAAGGGCGTGCGGCAGGATGCGCATGCAACGACGATCTGATAGACAGTTGCCAGGGAACGCGCGCTGCGGGGCTCGCTCGGTGTTTCGACGCCGCACGCCTTGCAACGCAGGGACGTTGGCTGGGGATCACGGCTCACGATGGAAAACGCTTACGCGAGCGGCGCGGGGGATGCCTGCGCGAGCCGCCGAAAGTTCGCCGCGTGCTGCGCTCGCTCGCGCTTCTCGTTCTACTCATCGTGCCGCTGTGCGGTTGCAAGGAGCCGCAAGCCGGCGCAGCGGCGGCGACGGCGTCGGCAGGACTCGTACGCAGCGGGACCGACATTGCGATCGAAAACGTCCGCACGGCCGCGACGGCGGACAACGTCGGATTCAGCAACGACGAGTTTTACATCGTCACCTTCACCTTCAAAAATGATCTGGGATATGCCCTGATTCCGCGCATCGATCATTTCGTTCTGGAGGACGTTCAGGGACGTCGCTTTCTGGGAGCGGATTCGGGCAATCCGGCGCTCATCGGCATCACCAATCGGTCGGCGCTGCTCAAGCCCGGCGATACGCAAAAATATACCATCGGATTTCGCGTACCGCGAAATACGACCGGGACCTTGTATTACGACGCAACGTTATAGGGACGGCCTCGCTCGCGCGATCGCTGCATTCGTCTTCGCTACAGCCTGCTTCGCCGCACCCGCGTTCGCGGCGCGCCCGCTGCTCGACCAGCATCAATGGGACAAGTATTTCGCCCTTTTTGCGCGCGACGCGAGCGTGCCGTGGGAGCCGGCAACGGTGCGGCTCGACACGTACTCCGGTGCTGCGGTCGAATTCGCCGTCTACAACGTCGACCCGGCCGACGTGATCGTCGCCGGACCCAACCGTACGCCGCGCGCACTGAACACGAAGGGCCGTAGGCCGCTCGCGCGCTGGCGTTTCTCGCCGCCGCCGGGCTACCGCTTCGAAGCGAACGACGTGCGCGTTCCGCTCGGTTCGCAGGAAGGCTTCTACGTCGTCGAAGCGCGACGCGGCGACGCCGTGCAGCAGGTGTGGCTCAATCGTACGCGCATCGGCCTGCTCGCCCAGGATAGCCCCGAAGGTATCGTCTTTTGGGGCGTCGATTTGCATTCGGGCCGCGCCCTCGCGCGCATGAAGCTCGCGCTACTCGTCGGCCGGCAGCTGCTCGAACGGCGCACCGACGCGAATGGACTGCTCGTGTGGCGGGAAGGCGAGCGGCCGACGTTCGCGCTCGCGCAGTACGGCGCCGGACGCGCCTTCGTCTCGCTGCTGCCGCAGCCTCCGCCGGCGAAGGCGATCGTCGGCATGCGGCTCGATTCGGCCGTCGTGCGCGCCGGTGCGCCGGTGCGCTTCGTCGGTTTCGCGCGCACCTTACGCGGCGGCATCTATCGTCGCAGCGGCGGCCAGGCGCGCATCACCATCTCCGGACGCGGAAAAACGATCGCTACGGCGCTCGCACCGCTCGACGGTGCGGGTGCATTTTCGGGCGCGGTCACGATTCCGCCGGGCATCGCTGAGAGCGACTACGCCGTCCTTGCAAGCGTCGGATCAGGCGTCGGCGGGACGAGCCTGCACGTCGATGCCGCGAGCGACGTGTCGCTCGGGATCCGTTCGTCGTGCCCGTGCGATCCCGGGCACGACGTTCCCCTGAAGGTCGTCGCCGAGCGCGGAGAACTTCCCGCTGCGCGCGTCGCCGTGCGTACGCTCGTCGTTCGCTCGCCGCATATTTTTCCGCCCGGCGCACCTTTGGCTGCTAGGCGCTGGGGAACGACGGTCGTCTACGATCGCACGATGCGGAGCGACGCCGATGGGCTCGTACACGTCGTCCTGTCCTCGCCGAGCGACGGCCTCGATTCGACGTACGAGGTTCGCGCCACGACGAGCGGTGCTAGCGCAACGTCTTCGGTCGTCGTTCCGAACGCGCCGGTAGCGCTCGCGCTCGATTCGCTGCAAGGGAGCGCGGACGTCGGCGCTCCCGTTGCGTTCGAGGTGCGTGGCTTCGACCCGGTCGACGGCGCGACAGCGCAGAATCTCGCCGTGCACGTGCGGCTCGAGCATGGCGCGACGATGCAAGAACGCAGCGTGACGCTCGACGGCCGGGGTCGCGCCAGGGTCGTGTTTCGCCGGACGAGCTTGGGGTCCAATCTGGCGCTCGCGCAAGCCACGGTCGACGGACGGACCGCGCTCGACGCGGCGAGCGTGCTCGTCGAGCCGAGTACCCTCGCCGTCCGAACGTTTGCCGCCGACGACGATGTCGCCGTCACTCTCGACAAGCCGCAGTACCGGCCGGGCGAACGCATCACGGCGCGCGCCACGGCGTCCGGCGCATCGGGCGATGCACTGATCGCGCTCACCGGCACGCGTACGTACGTGGTTCGCCGGGTTCTCGTCTCCAACGGGAGAGCCGTGACCTCGTTTGCCGTGGGCGACCCGCAAGGTGACGTCCATGTCGACGCCGCGTGCGTTCGCGACGGTGCGATCACGCTCGGGAGCACGGATGTCAGCCTCGACGCCCCTGGCCACGAAGTCGCAACCGCGGTTACGCTCGATCGCGCGACGTACGCGCCGGGAGAGAGCGCGGAGGCGACTCTGCACGGCGGCGGTTTGCGCTCGCCGGCCACGCTCGCCATACGCATCGCCGATGGACGGGAGAGCGGGCCGGCCTATTTTGGTGATGCCGCCGACGTGCTCGCTTCAGGCGCGACCGTCGAGCAGACGCCGTCGTCGGCCGATCCGCAGTGGCACGCCTATGTGGTTCCGGCGGGTTCGCGAGCGAGCGACATCTTCGCCGCCGAGCGCGCGCGCAAGGTCGCAACCGACGTCCCCGTCATCGGCCCGGCAACGGCGCAAACGATGTATTGGAACGTCGAACCGGGCAACGGCGCGACCTTCGATGTTCCCGTCCCGGCAACGCCTGGACACTACGTCCTCTCCGTCATGCGCATCGCCGCGGACGGCGACGTCGGCGCAGCATCCGCGCGTTTCAGCGTGCGATGACCCGCTCCGTCCCATTGTTGCCCGAGATGATCACGGACGTAAGTGCGCCGCCGCCCGATGGACGCGCAGCAGCGCGGTTGATGCTGCTCGATACCTACGGCTTGGTGTACGCGGCATTCTTTGCGATGAAGGATCGCCCGTTGACGACGACGCGCGGTACGCGGATCGAAGCGGCATACGTATTCACGACGACGCTGACGAAGCTGATCGCCGACGAGAAACCGACGCACGTCGTCGCCTGCTTCGACCGCGGGCTGCCGGCGGCGCGCATCGCCGTCTACGAGCCGTACAAAGCTCAGCGTCAAACGATGCCCGACGACTTGCGCTCGCAGTTTGCGCTCGTGCGTCAGATTCTCGCGGCCTACGATATCCCGACGCTCGAGATCGAGGGCGAAGAGGCCGACGATATCATTGCGACGTTGGCCTGCGAAGCCGAGGAAGGCGGCAACGAAACGGTCGTGGTCACGGGCGACAACGATCTTCTGCAGGTCGTCGACGAACGCACGACGGTCCTCGTGCGTACGCGCATGGGCGGCGTAAATCGCTACGATCCGGCGGCGGTGCGCACACGCTACGATTTAGAACCGAAGCAATTGGCGGACTATCGCGGGCTTAAAGGCGATCCGTCCGACAATCTCCCGGGCATCCCCGGCGTCGGTGAAAAGACGGCGGTGAAACTGATCAAGGCCGCCGGCTCTCTCGATGCGTTGCTGGGCGATCCTGCGCGCGCCGGCAGTGCGAAGCTGGAAGCGCTCGTACGCGAACATGCGGAAGTTGCACGCCGCTGTCGCGACGTCTCGTTGATCAAGCGCGATCTCGACGTGAGCGTGCCCTGGGATGCCGCGTGCTACACGCCTCCGCCGCCGGAAAAACTCTACGTGCTATACCGCGATCTCGAATTCAAATCACTGCTGGCGAAATTGCCGGTCGCCGAGAACGACCTCGTCGCGCTTGCGGCCGACGACACCGAGCTCTTGCGCGGCACCTACCGCTCCTTCGTCCCGTCGACCGATCCGCCCGAGTTCGTGCTGCTCGGGACGATGCTGCGCGGCGCAGCGAGCACGCCGCGTGTTGCCGTCGTCTGGCGCGGCGAGGATGAAATCGGAATCGCAACGGCACCGGAAAGCGCTTTTGCGTTTGCGCCGGCAGCGCTCGAACAGGCACCCGTCCGCGACGAATTCGACGCGTTCTTGCAAAGCGGTCCGCAGCTCGTCGTTCACGATTGGAAAGGACTGCGCGCTCATCTCGGTGCGCTGGGGTTCGCCGCCCCGTCCGATCGCGCGCTTACGGAAGACACGATGATTGCCGCGCACCTTCTCAATCCGTCGCGTACGTACGCCAACCTCGACGACGCCGCCGGCGAATATCTAGCGAAGCGGCTGCCGCTCGATGCCGCCGCGCATGCCGACGCGGTACTGCGACTCGGAGCCGTTTTACGCGACCACCTGGCTCACCGTAATCAAACCGCGCTCTATGACGATATTGAACTACCGCTCGCGCGCGTGCTGGCGCGCATGGAGAAGAGCGGCATCGCCGTCGATCCACACGCGCTCGACGAACTGGCGCGCGAGGTTGACGCAGCCATCGCGCGGCTGCAAGAACGCATCTACGAACTCGCCGGCGAAACGTTCAACATCGGTTCGCCGCAGCAGCTCGGCGCCGTCCTGTTCGAACGCCTCGCGCTGCCGAGCGGCGGCAGAACGAAGACCGGGTGGGCCACCGGAAGCGAAGTCTTGCTGCCGCTCTCGCGCGAGCACGAGATCGTTGCCGCAGTCCTTGAGTATCGCGAAGTGACGAAGTTGAAGAACACCTACATCGAGGTGATTCCGCGGCTCGTCGGCGGCGACGGTCGCTTGCGCACAATCTTCAATCAGACCGCGACCGCAACGGGGCGTCTGTCGTCGACGAACCCGAATCTGCAGAACATCCCGATTCGCACCGATCTCGGCCGCCGCATCCGGCGCGCCTTCGTCGCCCCCGGCGAAGACCGGCGTCTGCTCGCAGCCGACTATTCGCAAATCGAACTGCGCATCATGGCTCACCTTTCGGGTGATGCCGCCATGCGCGAGGCTTTTCGGCGTGGCGATGACATCCACGACGTGACCGCGCGCGGCATCTTCTTCGTCCCGCCCGGCATTGCCGTGACTCCCAATCAGCGCCGCATCGCAAAGTCCGTCAACTTCGGGTTGCTTTACGGCATGTCGGATTTCGGGCTCGCCCAGCGTTTGGAGATCGAACGGCCCGAGGCGCGCGCGATGACCGACGCGTATTTCGCGCGCTTCCCGGACGTGCGCGGCTGGATCGAGCGCAACCTCGAGTTCGGCCGGGAGCACGGCTACGTCGAAACGCTCTTCGGGCGGCGCCGCTACATGCCCGATCTGCGCTCCCGCAACTACGCTCTTCGTGCAGCCGCCGAACGGGAGGCAACCAACGCCCCGATGCAAGGCAGCGCCGCCGACCTGATGAAGCTGGCCATGGTACGGATCGACGCCGTGCTCGCCCGCGAGCACCGCGACGCCGCGATGCTCCTCCAGATTCACGACGAACTGATCTTCGAAGTCGCCGCACCTGACGCCGTTGCCGTCGCCGCTCTCGTTAAACGTGAAATGGAGCACGCCGCGGTGCTCGACGTGCCGCTGGAGGTCACCTTGAAGATCGGATGCAGTTGGTACGACGTCGAGCCGCTCGACGCGGAGTCGGCCGAAGCCGATTCGCACGATGACGGCTCGGTCGAGGCCGATTCGTCCGATATGAGTTCGGCCGGGGTCGAGTCGGACGGTGCTTAGCGCGGCACTCTTGTTCGCGCTGCTCTCGGTCACCGGTGGAGCGCACAGAGGGCTCGCCGACGGGAAGGTGACCTTCGCGGCGCTCAAGTGCGCGAGCCCACGGCTGCCTGCCGCGATCCTGGACGGCTCG